>CADCPP010000034.1 GCA_902803355.1 uncultured Lachnospiraceae bacterium
CCAATATCGCCAAGAAGTCGGGACTGAGCTTCTGGCAGTACATCCCGACCCGCCCGCTCAGCATCGTGATGATCATCCTGATCCTGCTGGCTTTGCTGTCTCCGCTGCTGTCGAAGTCGATCAGCAAGAATTATGAGAAGAAGCACGGCAAGATCGATGCGGCGGAAGACGACTGAGTCTTCTGAGAATAGAAAAAAACTTGAAAAGTTTTTCCTGAAGCGTTATAATGGGGAAAGAGCCCCTGAGTGAGAACTCTATATCTATTTTTCTTTAAGGAGGAAGCACAATGAAGAAATTTGTTGCCATCATTCTGTCGCTGCTCATGATTCTCAGCATGACTGCATGCGGCGGAAATTCCGATGCCCAGAAATGGCCTAAGAAGGGCAGCTCCATCGAGATCATCGTCCCGTTCGCTGCCGGCGGCGCCATGGACCTTTCGGCCCGTCTGACCGGTAGGTATCTGGAGAAGTATCTCGGCGTGACCGTGACCATCAACAACGTTGAAGGCGGCGCCAACTGGACCGGCTATGAACAGATCGAGAAGGCGGAAGGCGACGGCTATATCCTCGGCTTTGCGAACTATCCCGGCCAGGTCGGCGGTTACCTGGATCCTTCCAAGAAGCGCACGGAGACCTTCCGTTCCTTCACCAACATCGCGAACATCGTTCACGACCCGGGCATCATCGTTGTCAAGGAAGACAGCCCTTACAAGACCCTTCAGGATCTGCTTGATGCTGCCAAGGCCGGCACTGTGCTGAACGTCGCGACCGGCGGCGGCAACGGTTCCGATGACGATACCCTTGTTCGTCTGATCAACCGTGCGATGGGCAATGAAAACCTGAACAGCCTTAAGAACGAAAACGACAAGAACGCGAAGGCTGCTCTGCTGGGCGGCGAAGCTGACCTGCAGGCCTGCAACGTCTCCAACTACTGCAAGACCTACAAGAGCACCGGCCAGACTGACTCCGTCCGCGTGCTGGCGATCTTCGACCAGAAGAAGCAGGATCTGATGCCCGACATCCCTACGATCGACGAACTGAACATCCCTGAACTGAAGGGCCTGTACAGCTCCTCCGACCGCGGCCTGATCGCAACCAAGAACCTGGATCCCGCTATCGTCCCGATCATCGTTGATGCTCTGAAGAAGACGCAGGCCGATGCCGACTTCATCAAAGACGCTACTGAACAGGGCATGGCCATCAACATGCTGTTCGGCGATGATTTCAACAAGTTCATCGAGAACGTTGAAAAAACCATTAAAGATCTGAAGATCTATGAATAATCAGATCTGAAAACCCTGAACAGGGAAAGAAGGTCCCCGGCTTCAGGCCGGGGATCTTTTTGTTTGGAGAAGCGCTGCAGGGCCAAACATTTTGCGCCTGCAGCCTTTTTTTATTTGACATTAAAGGCCCCCTGTGCTATTTTTTTTCTGTACCCTTTAAGACGATGCGGGACATCGGCAAGGCACATGATGGAAGGATAGATGATCCCGGCAAATCAGACACGAAGAGGTCCTGTTTTTTGCCGGATTTTTGTTTTTTCGAGAGGAAGACTGAGAGGAGAAAAGATGAAAAAAGTCGGAATCGTGATGGGCAGCAAAAGCGATCTTCCCGTTGTGGAGAAAGCGGCCGGCGTGCTGAAGGAGTTTGGCATTCCCTGTGAGATGCACATCTATTCGGCGCACAGGACCCCGGATGAGGCCAGAGACTTTGCGCGGAACGCGAAAGAAAACGGTTTCGGCGTGATCATTGCGGCGGCGGGGATGGCGGCCCACCTGGCAGGCGCCATAGCGGCGAACACGACGCTTCCCGTCATCGGCATCCCCTGCAAAAGCGCGGCGCTTGACGGCCTGGACGCCCTGCTGTCCACGGTGCAGATGCCTTCCGGCATTCCCGTAGCCACCGTCGCGATCGACGGCGCAAAGAACGCAGGCTTCCTGGCGGCCGAGATCCTGGCGGTCTCGGACGAAGCTCTTGCGGCGGCGCTCTCGGATTACCGCGCGCGTCAGGCGGCGGAGATCCTTGAAAAGGATAAGGAGCTAAACCCCTAAATACTGCCGGCAGACGGCAGAACACACGATCTTAAGCAATTCACACCCATTCAGCATATCATCATTCACCAAACTGGAGGCGATCATGGAACTTATTTACACCGGCAAGACCAAAAATGTTTACGCAATGGAAAACGGCAACTACCTTCTGAAATTCAAGGATGACTGCACCGGAAAAGACGGCGTGTTCGATCCCGGCGAAAACAGCATCGGCCTGACGATCGAGGGCGTTGGCGATGTGAACCTGCGCATGTCGATCTATTTCTTTGAGAAGATCAACGCGGCCGGGATCCGTACGCACTTTGTGAGTGCCAACTTAAACGATACCACCATGGAGGTGCTTCCGGCGAAGGTGTTCGGCAAGGGCCTTGAGGTCATCTGCCGCTACAAAGCCGTGGGAAGCTTCCTGCGCCGCTACCGTGATTATGTGGAAGAAGGCGCGGATCTGCCCGCCTATGTGGAAATGACCTTCAAGAACGATGCTCTCGGCGATCCGCTGGTCACGAAGGACGGCCTGATCGTGCTCGGTGTGATGAGCGCGGAGCAGTACGACGCCATCAAGGAAGAGACCCAGAAGATCACGGCCATCGTGGCGGAGGAAATGAAGGCCCGCGGCATGGAGCTGTATGATATCAAATTCGAATTCGGCTACGACGCAAACGGCGACGTGATGCTGATCGACGAGATCGCCTCTGGCAACATGCGTGTGTATAAGGATGGCAAGTATATCGACCCCATGACGCTCTCTGAGCTCTTCTTTGCCTGATGGGCGGCTTCTTCGGCGCGGTATCCAAAAGAGATATCGTATTGGATGTTTTTTTCGGGACAGATTATCACTCACATCTGGGGACCCGCTATGCCGGCATGGCCGTGTGGAATGAGAAGGGCTGCAAGCGCCAGATCCATACCATCGACAACACGCCGTTCCGGACCAAATTTGAAAAAGACCTGGCAGATTTTTCCGGCTGCTGCGGCATCGGCTGTATCTCGGATACGGATCCGCAGCCGCTTCTCGTGCGCTCAAAATTCGGGACCTATGCCATCGTTACGGTGGGGGTCATCAATAATGCCGAAAAGCTGGTGCAGAGCTGCTTTTCAGAGCACAGTCTGCAGTTTATGGTCAACAGCTACGGCGATGTGAACCCGACGGAGCTGGTGGCGGCGCTCATCAACGAAGAAGATTCCCTGACAGAGGGGATCCTCAGGGCGCAGGCGCTGATCGACGGGTCCATGACCATGCTGATCATGACCGGTCCGGGCGAGATCATTGCTGCCAGAGACCGCGTGGGGCGCCTTCCCGTGCTCATCGGACGGAACGAGGAAGGCTGCTGCATCTCCTTCGAGAACTTCGCCTACGATAAGCTGGGCTACCATGACGCGTATGAGGTGGGGCCGGGCGAGATCGTCAAGGTGACGCCTGAAGGATGGGAGACCCTGTCTCCCGCGGGAGAACAGATGAAGATCTGTGCCTTCCTCTGGACCTATTACGGCTATCCGAATTCGCGCTATGAGGGCATGAACGTAGAGGTGATGCGCTACCGGAATGGCGCTCTGCTCGCGCAGCAGGACGAAGCGCGCGGCGGGATCCCGGAGGTCGACTGCATTGCCGGGATGCCGGATTCCGGCGTGCCGCATGCCATCGGCTACGCAAATAAGGCGGGCATTCCCTTTGCCAGACCCTTCATCAAATATACGCCTACCTGGCCGCGTTCCTTCATGCCGGCCACGCAGGACGTGCGCAATCAGGTCGCCAAAATGAAGCAGATCCCGGTACCGGAGCTGATCGAAAACAAGAAGATCCTTTTCGTGGACGATTCCATCGTGCGCGGAACGCAGGTCCGGGAGACCGTGGACTTCCTGCGGGAGTGCGGCGCGGCCGAGGTGCATATGCGCTCTGCCTGCCCGCCCATCATGTATAACTGCAAATTCCTGAACTTCTCCCGCAACAACGCGGATACGGACCTGCTGGCGCGAAAGACCGTGCAGGAACTGGAAGGCGATGCGGGGAAGGAACATCTGGATGAATACGCGGATGCCGGAACGGAGCGCGGACAGTGCCTCTTAAAGAGCATCTGCGAAAAGATCGGCTTTGCCTCTCTGGCCTATCAGTCGTTAGACGGTCTGCTGGAGGCGATCGGGATCGATAGGGAAAAGGTCTGCACCTATTGCTGGACCGGAAAGGATCTGTGATGACAAAGTCTCATTCCTCATCTTACGCGGCGGCGGGCGTAGATATCGAAGCCGGCTACAAGGGCGTAAAGCTCATGAAAAAGCATGTGGGGCGGACGTTTATCCCCGGCGTGCTTTCGGATATCGGCGGCTTCGGCGGGCTCTTTGCTCCGGAGATCTCCGGCATGGCAAAGCCGGTGCTGGTCTCCGGAACGGATGGCGTGGGCACCAAGCAGAGGATCGCGCAGCTGATGGATAAGCACGACAGCGTGGGCATCGACTGCGTGGCCATGTGCGTGAACGATATCATCTGCTGCGGGGCAAAACCCCTGTTTTTCCTGGATTATATTGCCATCGGGAAAAATATTCCGGAAAAGGTGGCGGAGCTTGTCGCAGGCGTTGCGGAAGGCTGCGTGCAGGCAGGCTGTGCGCTGATCGGCGGCGAGACGGCGGAGCATCCCGGCACCATGGGCGCGGATGACTACGACCTTGCCGGCTTTGCGGTCGGTCTGGTGGATGAAGAGAAGATCCTGCAGAAAGAAAAGATGCAGGCGGGGGACGTGGTCCTTGCGCTGCCCTCAAGCGGGATCCATTCGAACGGCTACTCGCTGGTGCGGAAGGTCTTGGATATCGAGAATGCGGATCTTTCCGCCTACGTGCCCGAGCTTAAGACTACGCTCGGCGAGGCGCTGCTTACCCCCACGAAGATCTATGTGAAGGCGGTGCTGGCGGCGATTGAGGCTGCCGACGTCCGCGGGATCAGCCACATCACGGGCGGCGGTTTTTACGAAAACATCCCGCGCTGCATCCCGGACGGGCTAGGCGCGCGGATCGAAAAGGCGGCGGTGAAAACACCGGCCATCTTCAAACTGCTGCAGGAAAAAGGAAATATTCCGGAGCGGGATATGTTCAACACCTTCAATATGGGCGTGGGCATGATCCTGGTGGTGTCTCCGGAGACGGCAGATAAGGCGGTGGCGGCGCTGCGGGCGCAGGGCGAGGAGCCGTATGTGCTCGGCGAGATCACTGCTTCAGAAGAAAAGGTAGTCCTGTGCTGAGAGGCTCCCTTTTGAGGGAGCTCCCGATGAAGCGGACATAAAGGGAAAAACGGAGGAGGCCTTATGGGTAAAAAGATCATTTCCGGGATCGCGGCGGGGCTGTGCATCAGCCTTGGCGGCGCGGTCTTTCTGGCCTGCGAGAACAAGGTGGTCGGCGCGGTAGCGTTTACCATCGGCCTTTTGAGCATCTGTTACTACGGGCTTTCCCTCTATACCGGAAAGGTCGGGTATCTCTTTGAAAAGCATGATGGGGAAGCGCTTTCCGTGCTGTTTCTGGGGCTTTTCGGCAACCTGATCGGAACGCTTATCTGCGGCCTTGCCTTGCGGCATGCCCTGCCGCAGATCGCGGAAAAGGCGGAGACCATCTGCGCCGCGAAGCTGGAGAAGGAGGCCTTTACGGTCTTCCTGCTTGGGTGCTTCTGCGGCATTCTGGTCTATATCGCGGTGAATCTGTACCGGGATAAAAAGACGGTCCTGGGGATCCTTATCGGTATCCCGGTGTTTATCTTAAGCGGCTTTGAGCATTCGGTCGCGGACATGTTTTATATGGCGGCGGCCGGGCAGTTTACGCTTCGGGCGCTTGTTTTTATCCTGCTGGTCATTGCCGGAAACAGCGTGGGGGCGCTCGTTTTTGACCGCCTTCTTGCCGGCGCCGGCGTGAAGAAATAAGCAGGCAGCTTCCCCCATCCGGGGGAAGATGAGGAGAGAGACGATATGAAGAGGACAAGGATCGCCGTTCTGGTCTCAGGCGGCGGCACCAACCTGCAGGCGCTGATCGATGCGCAGGAAGCGGGAAGGATAAGCAGCGGAGAGATCGTGCTGGTGATCTCCAATAAGGAAGGCGCCTACGCGCTGCAGCGCGCGGAAAAGGCAGGGATCCCGGCGCGCACCATCACGAAAAAGGCCTGCGGCTCGCAGGAGGCTTTCGAGGCCGCGCTGCAGGCTGCACTTGAGGAAGCCGGCGCGCAGCTGATCATTCTGGCCGGGTTCTTAAGCATCCTGAGCGGCGATTTTACCGCGAAATGGCCGGAGCGTATCATCAATGTGCATCCCGCGCTCATCCCGTCCTTCTGCGGGAAAGGCTACTACGGGCTGAAGGTGCATGAGGAGGCGCTTCGCTACGGCGTGAAGGTGACCGGCGCGACGGTGCATTTTGTCAATGAGGTGCCGGATGGCGGGCGCATCCTTTTGCAGAAGGCTGTGGAGGTGAAAGAGGGCGATACGCCCGAGATCCTTCAGCGGCGCGTCATGGAGGAAGCGGAGTGGATCCTGCTGCCGAAGGCGGCAGAGATGGTCTCCGCACAGATCCTTAAGGAAGAAAAATGACCGGCGGGCTGGCCCGGCGGATCCGCATCAATAAAAAAGAGAGGGAATTGAGATGACCGATTTTCTGGAATTTTTACGTTCACACCCTTATCCCGGGCGCGGCATCGCGGTGGGAAAGGACAGAGTCTACTACTTCATCATGGGCCGGAGCGCAAACAGCCGCAACCGGATCTTTTCGCTCACGGAGGACGGCATCCGCACGGAAGCGTATGACGCCTCAAAGATGGTCGATCCGAGCCTGATCATTTATCATCCCGTGCGGCAGACCGAAAAGGGCCTGATCGTGACCAACGGCGACCAGACGGATACCATCCGCGACTTCGGAGATTTCCGCGCCGCGCTGATGACCCGCGAGTTCGAACCGGACGCGCCGAACTATACGCCGCGTGTGTCCGCGATGGTCTATCCGGACGGTGCGTTTGAGCTGTCGATCCTGAAGCAGAAAGACGGCAGATGCCTGCGCGAGTTCTTCTGCTATGAAGGCTGCGAGGAAGGCAAAGGCTATTTCATCAGCACCTACGAAGGCTTTGGAAGCCCGCTGCCGAGCTTTTACGGCGAACCGCTGGAGATCAGCATGCCGGAGCCGGAAGAGGTCTGGGAAGCGCTGAACGAAGACAATAAAGTCTCGCTGTACACCAATGTGCGCGGCGAGGTGAAGATCTTTAATAAATATCAGTAAAGGAAGCCTCCCTGACCCGGGAAGGCGGCGCGCGGCGCCGGAAGGAGTATCTCATGAACGAATTAGAACTGAAATATGGCTGCAATCCGAATCAGAAGCCTGCCCGCATCTTCATGCCGGACGGCTCCGATCTGCCGGTCAAGGTCTTAAACGGCCGTCCCGGCTTCATCAATTTTCTGGATGCCCTGAATTCCTGGCAGTTGGTGAAAGAACTGGCGGAGGCCACCGGCCTTCCGGCCGCAGCGTCCTTTAAGCATGTATCTCCGGCCGGTGCCGCGGTGGGCAAGCCCCTTTCCGAAACGGACCGCGCGATGTATTTTGTCGAGCCGGGCGAAGAGCTGTCCCCGATCGCGAGCGCCTATATCCGTGCCCGCGGAGCGGATCGTCTCTGCTCCTACGGCGACTGGGCGGCCTTAAGTGAAGAGTGCGATGCCGCGACGGCCCGCTATCTCAAGGCTGAGGTCTCGGACGGCATCATTGCCCCGTCGTATTCCGAGGAAGCCCTGGAGATCCTCCGCACAAAGAAAAAAGGCGGCTATAACGTGGTGCAGATCGATCCGGATTACGTGCCCGCGCCGCAGGAATATAAGGATGTGTTCGGCATCCGCTTTGAGCAGGGACACAATAATTTCCGTATCGATGAAAAGCTGCTGGAAAATATCGTAACGGCCAACAAGGAACTGCCGGAAGCCGCGAAGATCGATATGATCGTGGCGCTGATCACGCTGAAATATACGCAGTCCAATTCCGTCTGCTATGTCAAGGACGGCCAGGCGATCGGCGTGGGCGCAGGCCAGCAGAGCCGTATCCACTGCACGCGCCTTGCCGGCAGCAAGGCGGACAACTGGTACTTACGGCAGAGCCCGCAGGTGCTCGGCCTGCCGTTCAAGGCGGATGTCCGCCGCCCCGACCGCGACAACGCGATCGATGTCTATATCTCGGATGAGTATGAGGATGTCCTACGCGACGGCGAGTGGCAGAAGGTCTTTACCGAACAGCCGAAGGTCTTCACCGCAGAGGAAAAGAAGGCCTGGATCGCCACGCAAAGCGGCGTGACCTGCGGCTCGGACGCGTTCTTCCCCTTCGGAGACAATGTGGAACGCGCGAGAAAGAGCGGCGTGCAGTATATCGCAGAGCCCGGCGGCTCCATTCGCGATGATCATGTGATCATGACCGCGGACCGCTACAATATGGTCATGTGCTTCACCGGAATGCGCCTGTTCCATCATTAAGGAGTAAGCGATGAACGAGTTTACGCCGAGCAGAAAGTACTGCGCCACCTGCGAATACTGGAGCGGACAGCGCCGGACGACGGACCGCTATGCCTACCGCGCTGCGGTGGATGATCTTGGCGAAAAAGGACGCTGCTATAACCGCGCGAGCGCGTATTTCAACCACACGGACCGCAGGGCGGACAATTTTTGCCAGTGCTGGGAGAAATGGAGCATCCTGAGGGAATGACGCCTGCGCTGCCGCAGGAGGCGCCTCAGCCCCTTGAGGGCAGAAAAGCTTACTGGAGAAAAGACAGATGAAAATCATAGTTGTAGGCGGCGGCGGAAGAGAGCACGCCGTGATCAAAAAACTGAAGGAAAACCCGAAGGCAGAGACCATCTTTGCCCTGCCGGGAAACGGCGGCATCGCTGCCGACGCGGAATGCGTAAATATCGCTGCGACGGATATCCAGGGGATCGTCTCCTTCGCAAAGGAAAAGGCCGTGGATTACGCCGTTGTCACGCCGGATGACCCGCTGGTGCTCGGCTGCGTGGACGCGCTGGAAGAGATCGGCGTCCCCTGCTTTGGGCCGCGCGCAAACGCCGCGATCATTGAGGGCAGCAAGATCTTCTCCAAACGCCTCATGCAGAAATACGGGATCCCCACGGCTGCCTGCGAGGTCTTTGAGGACGCGGACAAAGCGCTCGCCTATCTTGAGACCGCGCCGCTCCCGGCCGTCGTCAAGGCGGACGGGCTTGCCCTCGGCAAGGGCGTGATCATCGCCCAGACACGGGAAGAAGCGCGGCAGGCTGTGATCGAAATGATGCGGGAGAACAAGTTCGGCAAGAGCGGCAGCCGCATCCTGATCGAGGAATTTCTGGAGGGCCCGGAAGTTTCCGTGCTTTCCTTTACAGACGGAAAGACCATAAAGCCCATGGTCTCTTCCATGGACCATAAGCGCGCGGGCGATCACGACACCGGCCTCAATACCGGCGGCATGGGCACCGTAGCCCCGAACCCGTATTATACGAAGGAGATCGCGGAGCGCTGCATGCAGGAGATCTTTCTGCCCACGGTCCGCACCATGCAGGCGGAAGGCCGTCCCTTCAAGGGCTGCCTCTATTTCGGCCTGATGCTGACGGAAAAAGGTCCGAAGGTGATCGAGTACAACTGCCGCTTCGGTGATCCCGAGACGCAGGTGGTGCTGCCCCTTCTTTCGGGCGACCTGCTGGAGATCATGCAGGCGGTCACCGAAGAGCGGCTGGAGGAGGTGCCGGTCGAATTTTCGGACGGCGCGGCCTGCTGCGTCATCATGGCCTCCGAAGGCTATCCGTTAAAGTACGGCAAGGGCTATCCCATTACCATCCCGGAGGATCTGCGCGATAAGGTTTATGTGGCCGGCGCCGCGCAGAAGGACGGGCAGCTTGTCACCTCCGGCGGGCGCGTGCTGGGCGTGACGGAGGTAGCGGAAGATCTTCCTGCCGCCGTGAAGAACGCCTACGCGGACGTGGAGCGGATCCGTTTTGACAATGCGTATTACCGCCACGATATCGGGGAGAGAGCCCTTAAGGCTTAAGCCCACAAACCACACTAGGAGCAGACAATGGTCTATCGAATCTTTGTAGAGAAAAAACCCGGATTGGACAGCGAAGCCTCAGCTCTGTTCAGAGAGCTCAGCGAGATCCTGGGGATCGCGAAGCTGCAGAAGCTGCGCATCCTGAACCGTTATGACGCGGAAGGACTGACAAAGGAACACTTTGATTATGCGGTCAAGACGGTCTTTTCCGAGCCGCAGGTCGATCGTGCCTTTGAGGAGGCGGATCTTCCGGATGCGGCGGTCTTTGCCGTGGAATATCTTCCCGGACAGTTCGACCAGAGGGCGGACTCGGCGGCGCAGTGCATCCAGCTGATCTTCCAGGGTGAGCGCCCGCTCATCCGCACCGCGAAGGTCTACGCCCTGTACGGAGAACTGAGCGAGGAAGAGCTTGCGGCGGTCAAAAAATATGTGATCAACCCCGTGGAAGCGCGGGAAGCTTCGTTGGAAAAGCCGGAGACCATCCGCCCTATCTACGCGGTCCCGGATCACGTGGAAACGCTGGAGGGTTTCCGCAGCCTGAACAAAGAAGAAGTGGCGGATCTGGCCGCCCGCCTTGGCCTTGCCATGGACGCGGACGATCTGGAATTCTGCCGCAGCTATTTCGAAGAAGAAAAGCGTGACCCCACCATTACGGAGATCCGCATGATCGATACCTACTGGTCCGATCACTGCCGCCATACCACCTTCAATACGGTGATCGACGAAGTCCGTTTTGAGGATGAGCTGTTAGAGGCAGCCTGGAACCGTTATCTGAAGACCAGAAAGGAGCTCGGCCGCACCAAGCCTATC
The DNA here is from genome assembly GCA_902803355.1 of uncultured Lachnospiraceae bacterium. Lineage (GTDB taxonomy): Bacteria > Bacillota > Clostridia > Lachnospirales > Lachnospiraceae > UBA6987. The sequence goes on from CADCPP010000034.1 coordinate 10,881, forward strand.
TGCCTGATGGATATTGCCACGCTGGCGGTCCGGCATCTTCGCGCAAACGGTCAGCTGGATAAACTGGATGAATCCGAAGAGATCAACGCCTGCACGGTGAAGATCGACGTGGAGATGGACGGCAAAAAAGAGCCCTGGCTGCTCCTGTTTAAAAATGAGACTCATAACCACCCGACGGAGATCGAGCCGTTCGGCGGCGCGGCCACCTGCATCGGCGGCGCGATCCGCGACCCGCTTTCCGGCCGCTCTTATGTGTACGGCGCCATGCGCATCACCGGCGCGGCAGATCCCTTAAAACCGGTGAGCGAAACGCTGCCGGGCAAGCTGCCGCAGCGCAAGATCGTGACCACGGCGGCGGCAGGCTATTCGTCCTACGGCAACCAGATTGGCCTTGCCACAGGCATCGTGGATGAGCTTTATCACCCCGGCTATGAAGCAAAGCGCATGGAGATCGGGGCGGTCATCGCGGCAGCGCCTGCGGAGAACGTGCGCCGCGAGCGTCCGGCCCCGGGCGATGTGATCTTCCTTCTCGGCGGAGGAACGGGACGAGACGGGATCGGCGGCGCGACCGGCGCGAGCAAGGCGCACACGGCGCATTCCGTGGAGGACTGCGGCGCGGAAGTCCAGAAGGGCAACGCGCCCGAAGAGAGAAAGCTGCAGCGGCTGTTCCGGAATCCGGAGGCATCGCGCCTCATCAAGCGCTGCAACGATTTCGGCGCCGGCGGCGTGTCGGTGGCGATCGGCGAGCTGGCGGACGGCATCGTCGTGGATCTGAACGCGGTGCCGAAGAAATATGAAGGCCTGGACGGAACGGAGCTCGCGATCAGCGAATCGCAGGAACGCATGGCCGTCGTGGTTGAAGAAAAAGACGCGGAGCGTTTCCTGGCGCTTGCCGGAGAAGAAAACCTGCAGGCGGTCATCGTGGCCAGAGTGCAGGAGGACCGACGCCTCGTCATGTACTGGAACGATCGGAAGATCGTGGATATCAGCCGTGATTTCCTGGACTCCAACGGCGCGGAAAAGCATATCCGCATCACGCCTGCGGCGGCAGAGAAAAAGCCGCTTAAGACAGCGTTTGACTCCGGCAGCTTCACGCAGCGCTTTAAGGCGATGGCAGGCGATCTGAACTGCTGCTCAAAGCGCGGTCTCGCAGAGCGCTTTGACTCGACCATCGGCTCCGGGACGGTGCTCATGCCCTTTGGCGGCAGGCGGCAGCTGACGCCTGCGCAGGCCATGGTGCAGCTTGTCTCTTCCGAGAAGAAACATACCGATGACTGCTCCCTGATGGCGTGGGGCTTTGACCCTTCCTTAAGCGAGATGAGTCCTTACCACGGCGCTTACACGGCTGTGGCCGAATCGGTCTGCAAGCTGATCGCCTCCGGGGCGGAGTTTAAAGACGTTTACCTGACCCTTCAGGAATATTTTGAAAAGCCCGGTCATGATCCCCGCCGCTGGGGCAAGCCGCTTGCGGCGCTGCTGGGTGCGTTTGACGCACAGATGGATCTGGGCATCGGCGCGATCGGCGGGAAGGATTCCATGTCCGGCTCCTTTGAACAGCTGGATGTGCCGCCCACCCTGGTTTCCTTCGCGGTAACGATGCAGAAAAAGAAGGACATCCTCTCGCCGGAGTTAAAGGTGGCAGGGCATGTGCTTATCCGTCTGGCACCGGAAAAGAAGGAAAACGGACTTCCGGATGCGGAAAGCCTGAAGGCGGTCTTTGCCCGCGTGACAAAGGCGGTGCGGAGCGGCCGGGCCTTTGCCGCGTATACGCCGGGTTACGGCGGCATCGCGGAAGCGGTCATGAAGATGAGCTTCGGAAACGGCTTCGGCGTCTGCTTTGATCAGGCTATGACAGCGGAGAAGCTGTTTGCGGCGGATCACTGCGCCTTCCTTCTGGAAGTGGAGCAGGCAGAGGCCGGCGAGGAAGTGATCGGAACGGTTACGGAAGACGATGCGTTCACGCTGGGTGAAGAAAGCATTGCGGCGAGCGAGCTTCTGCGGATCAGCGAAGAAAAGCTGGAGGGCGTATTTGCCTGCAACATCCCCATGAAAGAGGAGAAGATCCCGGCCTATGTGTATCAGGCCGGCGAGCGCCGGAGACCTTCGGTCTCTTCGGCAAAGCCGAAGGTGCTGATCCCGGCTTTCCCCGGAACCAACTGCGAATATGACAGCGCGAAGGCCGTGGCGGATGCCGGCGCCGAGCCGGAAGTGATCGTGATCGGCAACCTGACGGCGGATGCTGTCGCCCGCAGTGTGGAACGCTTCGCCTCGGCCGCGCGCAGCGCGCAGATGATCTTCATCCCCGGCGGTTTCTCCGGCGGAGATGAACCGGACGGCAGCGGCAAATTCATTACCGCCTTCTTCCGCTCGGCGGAGGTGAAGGAAGCCGTCACGGCGCTTTTGGAAAAACGCGACGGCCTCATGCTCGGCATCTGCAACGGCTTCCAAGCGCTCATCAAGCTGGGGCTCGTGCCTTACGGCAGGATCCTGGATGCGGACGAGACTTTCCCCACCCTGACCTTCAATACCATCGGGCGCCATCAGTCCCGCATCGTGCGCACGAGGATCGCCTCGAATAAGTCCCCCTGGCTTTCCCTGACGAAGCCGGGCGAGATCTATTCGGTGCCCATCTCCCACGGTGAAGGCCGATTCCTGGCGGATCCCGCGCTGATCGATAAGCTCGCGTCGAACGGTCAGATCGCCACGCAGTATGTGGACGAGAAGGGCCTTCCGACCATGGATGTCCATTTCAACCCGAACGGTTCCCTGATGGCCATCGAAGGCATCACCTCCCCGGACGGCCGCGTGCTCGGCAAGATGGGGCATACGGAGCGCTATGTGGCAGGCCTTTACAAAAACGTCCCTGGCAACTACGACCCGCACCTCTTTGAAGCGGCGGTGAAGTACTTCAAGGGCTGATCAGACGGGCAGCGCGAAAAACAGGCGACGGTGATGCGAAAGGAGAAGAGCGATGTTCAGACCCATGCTGCGGTTTAAACAGCAGATCAGTAACGAGGAGTGCATAGAGATCCTGAAAAAGGAGCTGCGCGGCGTGCTTTCCGTGATCGGCGATGACGGCTACCCTTACGGGGTGCCGATCAATCATTACTACTGCGAAGAGGACGGAAAGATCTATTTTCACGGCGGGATGATGGGGCACAAGATCGATGCGCTGCGGCGCTGCGGCAAGGCATCCTTCTGCGTGTACGACGAAGGATACCGCGAG
>CADCPP010000035.1 GCA_902803355.1 uncultured Lachnospiraceae bacterium
CCGGGCTGGATCAATTCCAACAAGAAGGACAGCTTCGGCTACGCGGTGAACAAGGCTCTTGCGGACTTCTACCATATCGATATGAATGCTCCGTTTAAGGAGCTTGACCCGGTTTTCCAGCAGCGCTTCATCTTTGACGGCTTTCCGGACAGCGTAAAGGTGCATTACAAGAGCCAGCGCGGTACGGGGATCTATGACGTGCAGTTTGAAGGCCTGATCAGGAACCTGGAGCGGCGCTACCGCGAAAGCAGCCAGACCTTCAAGGCAGAATATGAAAATTATATGCGTTTTGCTCCGTGCGAGACGTGTAAAGGTAAAAGATTGAAGAAAACTTCACTCGCCGTGACGGTGGGCGGCAAGAATATCTACGACCTGACCGATCAGCCGGTGGGCGAGGTGAAGCAGGATCTGTCGGCACTGAAGTTTACGCCGAACGAGCGGACCATCGCGACACCGATCCTGCGCGAGGTGAATGCCAGACTCGGCTTTCTGATGGATGTGGGGCTCGATTATCTGAGCCTTTCCCGCGCAGCCGGAAGCCTGTCCGGCGGCGAGAGCCAGCGCATCCGCCTGGCAACACAGGTGGGCAGTGGCCTCGTGGGCGTTTCCTATATCCTGGATGAGCCGTCCATCGGCCTGCACCAGCGGGACAATGCCAAGCTCCTGGCCACGCTCAAGCATCTGCGCGACCTCGGCAACAGCGTGCTGGTCGTGGAGCATGATGAAGAGACCATGTGGGCTGCGGATACCATCATCGATATCGGGCCCGGCGCGGGAGCCCACGGCGGAGAAGTGGTGGCCGTGGGAACGGCCCAGGATCTGATCAATACGAAGGGGTCCGTCACCGGCGACTATCTGTCCGGCAGGAAGCGCATTCCCATCCCGCTCACGCGGAGGAAGCCGACCGGCTGGATCACGGTGCGCGGCGCCGCGGAAAACAACCTGAAGCATATCGACGTGGCTTTCCCGACCGGCATCTTTACCTGCGTGACCGGCGTTTCCGGCTCAGGCAAGAGCTCGCTCGTAAACGAGATCCTATATAAAAACGCCTCCCGCCTGCTTTACCGTTCGAAGACGGAAGCCGGCAGGTGCGACGGGATCGACGGGCTGGAGCAGATCGACAAGGTGATCGCCATCGATCAGTCGCCGATCGGCCGGACGCCCCGCTCGAATCCCGCCACCTACACCGGCGCCTTTGACCTGATCCGCGATCTTTTTGCGCAGACGCAGGATGCCCGGGCACGCGGCTATAAAAAGGGCCGCTTCAGCTTTAACGTGAAGGGCGGACGCTGCGAAGCCTGCTCAGGCGACGGCATCATCAAGATCGAGATGCATTTCCTTGCCGACGTGTACGTGCCCTGCGAGGTCTGCGGCGGAAAACGCTACAACCGCGAGACGCTGGAAGTGCGCTACCGCGGAAAGAACATCGCGGAAGTCCTGGACATGACGGTGGAGGAGGCCCTGCCCTTCTTTGAGCATGTGCCCGCCATCCGCCAGAAGATCAAGATGCTGCATGACGTGGGCCTTGACTACATCAAGCTCGGGCAGCCGTCCACAACGCTTTCCGGCGGCGAAGCGCAGCGCATCAAGCTGGCTACGGAGCTTTCCAGACGCGATACCGGCAAGACGCTGTACATTCTTGATGAGCCGACCACCGGCCTGCATTTTGCGGATGTGCACAAGCTTACGCAGATCCTTTTGAAGCTGGCAAGCGGCGGCAATACCGTGGTGGTCATCGAACACAATCTGGACGTGATCAAGTGCGCGGATTATATTATCGATCTGGGACCTGAGGGCGGAGACGGCGGCGGCACGCTGGTGGCGCAGGGAACGCCCGAGGAAGTGGCAAAGGTGAAGGAATCCTTTACCGGGCAGTACATCAAACAGACTTTGGAACGCAGATACCTCTGTGATGAGGAAAAAGAAGATGAGTGAATTTGACAGCAAAAACGGCGACGACAGCGTGAATACCGATATTTTCGACATCCTGGATGAAGAAAACGGCGGCGCTTCGGACGGGAACGCAAAGCCGGAAAAGCCTGAGGAAGGCGGAGATGGCGCTCCCGGAAACGGCTCCGGAAACGGCCGCCGCACGGAACGTTACTGCAATATGTGCCAGCGGCCGGAGAGCAAGACGAGCGGCATGCTGCAGCTGCCCGGCGGCCTGAATATCTGCACGGACTGCATGCAGAAATCCTTCGACAGCTTTAATTCGAGCGGACTGGACATCAACAGCCTGCCCAAGATCCCCATCGGCCGCATTCAGCTGGGACGCATCACACCCGGCGAGGCGCAGAAAAATGTGAAGAAGCGCAAGAGCGAAGAGGAAAAGGCAGCCGAAAAGCTGAGCATGAAGGATATTCCGCGTCCGCACCGCATCAAGGCCATGCTGGACGAATATGTCGTCGGCCAGGAAAAGGCGAAAAAGGCCATGGCCGTGGCGGTCTACAACCATTACAAGCGGGTCTTCTGCGAGAAAAACGACGGGATCGAGATCGAAAAGTCCAATATGCTCATGATCGGGCCTACCGGCTCCGGCAAGACCTATCTGGTCAAGACCCTGGCAAAGCTGCTGAAGGTGCCGCTTGCCATCGCGGATGCCACGAGCCTCACGGAGGCGGGGTACATCGGCGATGATATCGAAAGCGTGCTGTCCAAGCTGCTGGCGGCGTCGGACAACGACGTGGACCGCGCGGAGCACGGCATCGTTTATATTGACGAGATCGATAAGATCGCCAAGAAAGAAAATATGAGAAGCCGCGACGTGAGCGGCGAGGCCGTGCAGCAGGAGCTGCTGAAGATGCTGGAGGGCACCCGCATGGAGGTGCCGGTTGGCGCAGCGAGCAAGAACCCCATGGTGCCGACTACGACCATCGATACGAGCAACATCCTCTTTATTTGCGGCGGCGCGTTCCCTGAGATGGAAAAGATCATCCGCGAGCGCCTGAACAAGGCTTCCGGCATGGGTTTCGGCGCCGAGCTGAAGCTGCCGGAGGGAATGGCGGATGACGGAAACCTCCTCACGAAGGTGACGATGGATGACCTGCGTGAATTCGGCATGATCCCGGAATTTCTGGGCCGCCTGCCGGTGTTAGTCACCCTGGAGAGCTTAAGCCGCGACTACCTGGTCCGCATTCTCAAGGAGCCGAAGAACGCCATCCTGAAGCAGTATGTGAAGCTGCTTGCCATGGATGAGGTCGACCTGCGCTTTGAGGAAGGTGCGCTGGAACTGATCGCCGAAAAAGCCATGGAAAAGAAGACCGGGGCCCGCGCCCTGCGCGCCATCCTGGAGGAATATATGCTGGATATCATGTATGAGATCCCGAAGGATGACAATATCGGCCGCGTGACCATAACCCGGGAGTATCTGGAAAAGAAGGGCGGACCGAAGATCGAACTGCGGGGCCAGGCTGCGCTGCCTGAACCCGGCGCAGGAGAGGTTTCCGGAACGCTGCCTGCAGGAGGTCTTGCATGAAACGGGAGATGAAAGATGCCTACAGCATGGAAGAGCTGCGGGAGATCATCCATGAGCTGCGCGGCGAGGGCGGCTGTCCCTGGGACCGCACGCTGACATATGAGAGCTTAAAGCCCTTCATCGGCAATGAGACGGCCGAGGTCCAGCAGGCGGTGGATAAGGGCGATATGGCCAATCTTTGCGAGGAACTGGGCGATGTGCTGCTGCAAATCCTGCTGTATACGGATATGGCGGAAGCAGACGGCTATTTTCGCTTTGAGGATGTGATCACCGGGCTTGCCCGGAAGATGGTCCGCCGGCATCCGCATGTCTTTGCTGATGTGAAGGCGGATACGCCCGAAGAGGCGCTGGCCGTCTGGAACAGGGTCAAGGCACAGGAAAAAGCAGGGGAGATACCCTTATGAGACTGGACAAATATCTGAAGGTTTCGCGCCTCATCAAGCGGCGCACGGTGGCGAACGAAGCCTGCGACGCAGGCAGAGTGTCGGCAAACGGCAGACCGGTGAAGGCCTCCTACGAGGTCAAGCCGGGAGATGAACTCGAGATCGGCTTCGGAAACCGGACGGTGAAGGTGCGCGTCCTGAGCGTGCAGGAGACCGTCCGCAAGGAAGAAGCGGACGGCATGTTTGAATATCTTTAAGCATCACTGAAGAGACGCTGGGGGCAGAGGGAAGACGTGAGAAACGAAGAGGCAGATTTTGAAGAACGGATGGCGCATGCCCGCGTAGAGCGCGAAGCAAAAGCGAGGAGGGCCAAACGGGAGAGGAGACAGCGCAGAGGATCCGTCATCGCGCTGGCGATCGTTGCGGTCTTTCTGCTGGGCGGCATGGGCTATTATATCCATACGCTGAAGGAAAAGGAAGCCTCCTATCTGGCGCGCGAAAGCGAGCTTGCTTCCGAGCTTGCGGCGGAGGAGAGCATCGCCGCCGACCTGGAAAAGGAAAGCCTGCTCAGACAGACCCTGAAATATATCGAACAGACCGCCCGCGAGAAGCTGGGCCTTGTTTTTCCCGACGAAGTGATCGTCAGGCCGAGCGAATAGGATGACTGCTTTACAGCGGAATTATACTAAATGAAACTGCTTGAACGGAACACGGAAGAATATATCAGGAAAAATTTCCTAATCTCTCCGGGAGACCGCGTGATCTGCGCCCTCTCCGGGGGCTGTGATTCCGTGTGCCTTCTGCTGCTGCTTGAGCGGCTTTCAGGCAGGCTCGGTCTCTCCGGTCTTTCTGCCCTGCACATTCATCACGGCATCCGCGGACAGGAGGCAGACCGTGACGAAGCCTTCTGCAGGAAGCTGTGCAGGGACCTTCATCTCCCGCTCACAGTGCGGCATGAGGATATCCCTGCTCTGGCAAAGGCAAGCGGGGAGACTCTGGAAGAAGCCGGAAGGCGCCGCCGTCTGGAGATCTTCGGAGAAGAAGCAAGGGCGGTCCTTGAGGTGAGCCAGGAAGCTTTCGCAGGCGCAGCGCGCCCGGTGAAGATCGCGGCGGCCCACCACGCAGATGACCAGGCTGAGACCGTGCTGATGAATCTGGCAAGAGGCAGCGGACCTTCCGGTCTTTCCGGGATGCGGCCGGTAAGAGAAGATGAGCGCGGCTTCACCCTGATCCGTCCGCTGCTTTCCGCCTCCCGCGCGGAGATCGAAGCTTACGTAAGGGCGCGGGGATGCGGCTGGTGCGAGGATTCCACCAATGCTTCCGGAGAGAATACCCGAAGCCGCCTGCGGCAGGATGTTATGCCGCAGCTGGAGAAGACCCTGCCCGGCGCCGCAAGGCACATGGCGGCCTTCGCAGAAAAGGAAAGAGAGCAGGAAGACTTCCTTGACGGCCTTGCGAAACAGTCGCTTGCGGAGGTGCAGAGCGAAGGTGGCAGTCTGAAACTCCCGGCGCTTTCCTCCCTCCATTCGGTCTTGCGGCAGCGCGTGCTTGCGCTCTGGCTTGAGCAAAGCGGGGGCCGGAAGGATGTGACACAGGCGCATTATGACGCCCTGGAAGAGCTGATCTTCGGGCAGAGCGGAAGGAGCCTTGATCTTCCCGGAGGAAGATGCGTTCTGCGTGATCAGATCTCGCTCCGCATGAGCAGGATCGATCATCCTTCTTCGCTGCGCCGCGAAAACTTCCGGGAAGATTTCTCAACACGCGTCTTTCCTGCCGGAAAAAACGTGCAGTTTCCGAAAAAAATCTACACGAAATGGCTGGACTATGATACAATATCTGAACCGCTTTGCTTCCGCAGCCGAAAAGAGGGAGACTATCTGATGCTTCCGGACGGCGGACGGCAGAGCCTGCAGGACTTTTTAGTGAACGAAAAGATCCCGCTAGGCGAAAGGGACAGCATCCCGCTCGCGGCAAGCGGCAGCCACGTGCTATGGGTCGTGGGACACCGCATTTCCGCCGCGGCAAAGATCACGGACAAGACAAAAACGATCATCGAGATCATTTATGGGGGAGAGTATGGAGAAGCATCATCTGGGCGTACTGATCGACAGTGAGACCGTAGAAAAACGCATCCGCGAGGTCGCGGAGCAGATCAACCGCGATTACGCGGGCAAGGAGCTTCACATGATCTGCATCCTGAAGGGCAGCGTTCCGTTCATGGCGCAGCTGTCCAAATTCATCACGGTGCCCGTCACCTTTGACTACATGAGCTGCTCCAGCTACGGCGGCGGAACGACCTCGAGCGGCGCGGTCCGCATGAATAAAGACCTGGACGAGCCCATCGAAGGCCGCCACGTGATCATTATTGAAGATATCATCGATTCCGGGAATACCCTGTGGTATCTGCAGGATATCCTGGCGCGCAGAAAGCCTGCTTCACTGAAGCTGGCCACCCTGCTGGACAAGCCTTCCCGCCGGGTGCATCCGGAAGTGAAGGTGGACTATTGCTGCTTTACCATTGAGGACAAGTTCGTGGTCGGCTACGGCCTGGATTACGACCAGCACTATCGCAATCTGAATTATATCGGTTATGTGATCTTTGACGAGTAAGGAGTGACCATGGATCAGAACCAAATGCAAGTAAGACGACGCAGCCCCGGGGTCATGATCATGCTCCTTCTGGTGCTTTCGGTCGTGTTCTACGCGATCGCCTTCAGCGGCAACCGGAACAGCAAGGAGGTCTACCTCAGCGAGTTCATCGACAGCCTGGAAAAAAACATCGTGACTACGGTCACGATCCGGCAGAATACCGATGTTCCCACCGGCGTCGTTTACTTCAATATCGACAACGACAAGACCAATTATTATTTTTATACGGCCGATACGGTCCAGGTCCAGAACATGCTGGTGCAGTACCAGAATAACGGTGCCAAGCTGAAATGGACCTTCACGGATGTCCAGTCCAAGACGGATGTCTGGACCATCATCTCCATCGTGCTGACCATCGGGGTGATGATCTTTGTGGTCATCATGATCACCCGCGCAAACGGGGGCGGCGCGAACGCGCAGATGATGAATTTCGGCAAGAGCCGCGCGCAGCTGGTGAAGGGCAGCAAGACCACCTTCAAGGATGTGGCCGGCCTGCAGGAGGAAAAAGAGGATCTGGAAGAGATCGTGGACTTCCTGAAGGATCCGAAGAAGTACACGAATCTCGGCGCGCGCATCCCGAAGGGCATCCTGCTGGTGGGCCCTCCCGGAACCGGCAAGACGCTGCTGGCGAAGGCCATCGCCGGCGAAGCGGGCGTTCCGTTCTTCAGCATTTCCGGTTCGGATTTTGTGGAGATGTTCGTAGGCGTCGGTGCGAGCCGCGTGCGCGACCTCTTTGAAGAAGCCAAGAAGTATGCCCCCTGCATCGTGTTCATCGATGAGATCGATGCGGTGGCCAGACAGCGCGGCGCAGGCCTTGGCGGAAGCCACGATGAGCGCGAACAGACCCTGAACCAGCTGCTGGTGGAGATGGATGGCTTCGGCGTGAACTCCGGCATCATCGTGATGGCAGCCACGAACCGCGTGGACATCCTGGATCCGGCTATCCTTCGTCCCGGCCGCTTTGACCGGAAGATCGGGGTCTCCCGTCCTGACGTGAAGGGCCGCGAAGCCATCCTGAAAGTGCATGCCCGCAACAAGCCGCTGGGCGATGATGTGGACCTGCAACGGGTGGCGCAGACCACGGCCGGCTTTTCCGGCGCGGATCTGGAGAACCTCCTGAATGAGGCGGCGATCATTGCCGCGAAGGAGAACCGCACTTATCTGGTGCAGGCCGATCTGGACAAGGCTTTTATCAAGGTCGGCATCGGCGGCGAGAAGAAGAGCCATATCATTTCGGACAAGGAAAAACGCATTACGGCCTATCACGAATCGGGCCATGCCATCCTCTTCCATGTGCTGCCGCATGTGGGACCGGTGCACACCATCTCCGTGATCCCCACGGGCATGGGCGCTGCCGGCTACACCATGCCGCTGCCGGAAAAGGATGAGATGTTCAACACGAAGACCGAGCTCCTCGAGCAGATCATGGTGGATCTGGGCGGCCGCATCGCGGAGGAACTCACCTTCGGCGACATCACCACCGGCGCCAGCCAGGATATCAAGAATGCCACAGCCAGGGCGAAGGCCATGGTCATGAAGTACGGCATGAGCGAGAATATCGGCATGATCGACTACGGCGGAGACGGCGAGGTCTTTATCGGCCGCGATTACGGCCATACCCGCGAATACGGCGAGCAGACCGCGTCTCTGATCGACAAGGAGATCCGCAGCATCGTGGACGACTGCTACGCGAAGGCGAAGGAGCTCCTGGTGAAATATCACGACGCGCTCGCGGCGGTCGCGGAGAGCCTGATCAAGAAGGAAAAACTGGACCAGTTCGAATTTGAGAAGGTCTTCAACGAAACCATGGGCACCGCTCCTGCGGCAAAATAAAAAGAACGGACTTACCAGCAGATGACCCTGCAGTATTTCAGCGACGAGACAGTGAATTTCCGCGTTCCCGAAGAACCCGCGGAGGGCGAGGCCTTTACGGTCCGCTTCCGGGTCCTGAAGGGGGCGGAGACCACTGTCTCTTTGCATGTATGCCTTGACGGGGCGGCGCAGACTGTCGAGATGCGGCCTGCTTTTGCCAAAGGCATCTATGTCTTTTATGAAGCCTCCGTCCCCGGCGCTTTGATGAGGGCGGACTATTATTTTATTACCGCTTCCGCGGATGGCACGCTGTGCTACTACGGCAAAAACGGCCTGTCGGACCGCGCGGCAGACGTGCAGCCCTTCACCGTGCGGCCGCACTTTAGTGTGCCGGACTGGGCAAGAGGCGCCGTCTGGTATCAGATCTTTCCGGACCGCTTCGCGAACGGGGATCCGTCCAATGATCCCGAAGACGGGGAATACTGCGATAAGACCGGCGTTTCCTGCCGGCATGCGGACTGGGAGGAACCGGTCACAGACGGTGATTTTAACTGCTTTTACGGCGGAGATCTGCAAGGGATCATCGATCATCTGGATTACCTGCAGGGGCTCGGCGTGGACGTTCTGTACCTGAACCCGGTATTTGTCGCGCCTTCAAGTCATAAATACAATACCCAGGACTATGACCATGTGGACCCGCATCTCGGCGTGATCATAAAGGATGCGGAGGGGCCGGACCGCTACGGCATCCGGACCACCTCAAAGGAAAATCTGGAGGCCTCGGACGCCCTGCTGGCAAGACTCATTAAGCAGGCGCACGCCCGCGGTCTGAAGGTCGTTCTGGACGGGGTGTTCAACCACTGCGGCGATACCCATAAGTGGATGGACCGCTATGGGATCTATAAGAAATTTACCGGCGAAGTGGGGGCTTGGTGGGACTCTGACTGCGAATACTGCTCATATTTCCGCTTTAACGGGTATCACGAATATGAAAGCTGGTGGGACAACGAGACCCTGCCGAAGCTGAACCTGGACGGCTCTGAGAAGCTGCGCGAGGAGATCTTCCGCATTGCCGAGAAGTGGATCAGCCCGCCCTACAACGCGGATGGCTGGCGCCTGGACGTGGCGGCGGATCTTTGCCACAGTCCGGAAGCAAACCATGCCTTCTGGAAAGAATTCCGGGAGCGTGTGCGGGCGGCAAAGCCGGATGCACTGATCCTGGCAGAGCATTACGGGGACGCTTCGTCCTGGCTTTGCGGCGACGAGTGGGACAGCGTGATGAACTATGATGCCTTTATGGATCCCGTGACCCTTTTCCTGACCGGCGTGGACAAACACAGCGACAGCTACAGTGAGAGGGAAGAGGGGGACGGCGTGCTCTTCTGGGAGCGCTACAGCAAGGCTTCCGCGCGTCTGCCGAAGGCGTCGCTGGAAAGCGCGCTGAATGAGCTGGACAACCATGACCACTCCCGCTTCCTTTCCCGCACGAATCATGTGACCGGAAGGCTCGGCGCGCATGAGAGCTGGGAAGCGGAAAAAGGCGTATCCAAACCCCTTCTGCGGGCCGCCGTGGTGATGCAGATGACTCTTCCCGGGGCTCCCGGCATCTATTACGGCGACGAAGCCGGCCTCTGCGGCTTTACCGATCCGGACAACCGCCGGCCTTTCCCCTGGGGAAAAGAGGACGCGGTGCTGCAGGATTTCTACCTGAACGCGGTACGGCTGCATAAAAATATCCCGGCGCTTCAGGGCGGCTCCCTGGTGCCGGTGATCATGGACGAAGACCTCGCGGTCTACGGACGCTTTAAAGGAGAAGATGCGGCGCTCGTTGTCATCTATACCGGAACGGAGGGCGCGCGTGTGCGCATTGATCTTGCGGATGTGACCGGCGCAGCGCCCACGGCAGTCACACGTATCCTGCATTCGGGAAGCCTGGGCTGCAGTCTGGGCAGAAAACCGGTTCCCACGCCTATGGGGATCATTGAGCTCTCGCTGCTGCCGCAGAGCGCCGAGATCTATATCTGGTAAGAAAAAGACCGCGCCGCAGTGTTTGTTCTGCAGCGCGGTCTTGGCGTTTCAAAGACGGGGGACGGTTTGGTTGTCTTGAGGCTGCTCTGCTGTGGCGGAGCCGCCGCAGAGCGCCTGCTGCCCGCGTCTTATTTTTTCAGCAGTTTCTTGAGCAGAAAGTATAACGGAACCGCGATCACAAACGCCCCTGCGGCAAGGAGCGCGGCGGGCAGGGAGAGCGGCACCAGTTCCAGCAGGCTGTGGAAGATGAGCATGGCTGCGACCAGGCCTGCGCCGCAGAGGGCAAAGACGATGGCCTTGTAGCGGTCGAGCGGCGCCGCGATCCCGTAGTGGATGAGCATGCCGATGGCAGAAACGGTCACTGTGGCCGCGGTGCGGATCTCCGCCTGCGGCAGATCCAGACTGCCTGAGATCAGGACCAGAGGGATGACCGTCACGGCATCCGCGATCCCGCCCGGCAGCGCCGCCCGGAACACGTTCGCAAGGAAATCTCCGCGGATCAGGTCCTTATTCGGTGCCTGGGCGAGGAAGAAGGACGGGATGCCGATGGTGAAGGCTCCGATCAGGGTGATCTGGAGCGGCAGAAGCGGGTAGCTGAAGCCGATGCAGATGGCGGAGAGTGCGATCAGGAACGAGAAGACGTTCTTTACCAGATAAAAGCTCCCCGAGCGCTCTAAGTTGTTCACGAC
>CADCPP010000036.1 GCA_902803355.1 uncultured Lachnospiraceae bacterium
ACGACCATCTGCAATGCTTCGACTAAAATCACACTGAGCGCACCTAAGAGCCCCTTGTCAGCCAGAAGCGCGTGCGCACCGCTAAGGTCGTGCTTTGCTTCGAGCCTGATCAGGGGGATCATGATATCCTTCAGAAAGAAGGCAAACAGAAAAATGATGACCGAAAGGACCGCGAGGACGGCGAGCCTTCCGCCCTTTCGGGGCTGCGGGCTTTCCTTCTTGTTCATGCTGTGGCCTCAGTATTGATGGATTTTTTTTATCATAATATGGAGAGGCGGAAATTGCAAGAAGCGGGACAGAAAAGCGTTTTCTTCGGCAGATAATATGATATGATGGCAGCAAGGCGGATCGTGCAAGCTGCCCGCGGGGCAGGGACCGTAAGCCATTTTGAACAGGACAGGGAAAGAAAATGTATTATCTGATAAAGGAAACACTGAGACCGTGCAAGGCGGAGGAGATCTCCTCCGCAGGCGTACCCTATGTGGCGGTCCTCACGCCGGAGGAGTGGCGGCGGGATAAGGAACGCTTTGCCATGGGGATCGATATGGAAGCCGATCTGCCTGCCGTGGCGCAGACCCGCGCGGTCGTCAACTACGATTCGCTGACCGGCAGCATCGCCATCCCGCGTCTGGGCTATACGGCCCATATGACCGGCTCTTTTGCCTTTGCCCTGGATGAAAAGGGCGTGGTATTCATTGATGAAGGCGGCCTTGCCGCAAACATCGTCCGGGAGGTCGTGCAAAGCAAGCGCTGGCGCATGCCAAGCCTGGAGCGTTTTCTGTACGATTTTCTGGAGCAGATCATCGCACCGGATCTTTCCTGCCTGGAAGGGCTGGAACAGACGCTCGAAAAGATGGAAGATGAGATCTTAAACGGCGATGAGGAATCGATGCTGCCCAGGCTGAACGCGATCCGCGGCGATCTGCTGGATCTGAACCTGCATTACGGGCAGCTTCTGGACCTGGGACTTGAGCTTGAAGAAAACGAAAATGATTTTTTCGCCGAGGAGAACCTGCGCTACTTCCGGCTGCTTACCGCACGCGCGGAACGGCTTAGGGACGTGGTGAACAACCTGCGCGAGTACACCGTCCAGCTGCGCGACCTGATCCAGTCCCGCAATGACATGAAGCAGAACCGGATCATGACGCTGCTGACGGTCATCACGACCATCTTCACGCCGCTCACCCTGCTGACGGGCTGGTACGGCATGAACTTCCGCTACATGCCCGAGCTCGATACCCGCTGGGGCTATCCGGCAGTGATCGCAGTCAGTCTGATGATCGCGGCAGGCTGCCTGTTCTATTTCAAAAAGAAAAAGTGGCTGTAGATCCGGGCGAGCGAGAACAGGCCGGGATCCCAGCCGCAGGAAATCAGTGCGGTATGTTCCATATCCGGATTCCGGGTGATGGCGGCTTCCGAGCCACGTCCCAGGTTTCCATATCCCATGATACCGATTCTGATCGCCATAGTAACTGCATCCTGTCAAAAAATATACCCGTAATTATAGGCGCTTTTCCGGGAAAAGATAATTCGGACCTGCAGTTTTTTGCCGTGGGAAACGGTGCGCATTGACGAACGCCGTTTGAATGAATAAAATAGGTGTATCGGAAAAGCCGGTGTTTTGAAACTGAATGAAAAACAGGAGAAACACCGGGAGGCAGAAGAAAGGGAAACGATCATGATCGACAGGCGCAGAATTCAGATCCCGGGAATGGAAACGCAGAGGCCGCGCCGGCTCTATGTCTCTCTTCCCAGGGACTATGAGGCTTCCGATAAAAGATACCCGGTCCTCTACATGTTTGATGGACACAATGTTTTTTACGACCGCGACGCGACCTACGGCAAAAGCTGGGGCATGCGGGAATACCTGAAGAGATCAAAGCGGGAGATCATCGTTGTCGGGATCGAGTGCAATCCGGAGGGCAATAAGCGGCTGTCTGAATATTCTCCCTGGGATTTCTCCGCATGGGATCTCGGCCTGATCGAAGGCCGAGGCAGGCAGACGATGGAATGGATAACAAAGACCCTGAAGCCGGGAATCGACACGGAATACCGCACGCTTCCGGACAGGGAGCACACGCTGATTGCCGGAAGCTCTATGGGCGGGCTGATGGCGGTGTATGCCGCCGTTGCGTGCAATGAGGTGTTTTCCCGCTCGGCCGGCCTTTCCCCCTGCCTTTTCCTAAATCCGGACAAGATGAAAGATCTGATCCGGAGCCGGAAGCTCCTTCAGCCGACGCGTATCTATATGGACTACGGCAGCGGCGAAACGGAGGAAAAGCCGGAAGACTGGGATCAGATGTTCCGGACAGCCATAGACCTCTCTGATGCGGGCGCGCACGTCTGCGCCCAGGTCGTGCCGGACGCGCTCCACAGTGAAGCCTACTGGGAGAAACGGATCCCGCAGTTCATGGATTATCTTCTCGGGTGACGGAACATGAAGCCGCTTGTTATTGCTGTTATTATCTGGCTGTGTGTCGCTAACCTTGGCGCCCTGATCCTTTTCGGCGTAGATAAGAAGAGAGCCAAAGAAGGAAGGTGGAGGATCCCGGAAAAGACCCTGTTTCTTTCTGCGATCCTCGGTGGCAGCATCGGGGCGATCCTCGGCATGCATCTGTTCCGCCATAAGACGAAGCACTGGTATTTTCGCTATGGCCTGCCGGCCATCTTGCTGGTGCAGATCGGACTTGGCCTGTGGCTGTCCGGCGTGCTGGGATAGAAACGATGGATTAAAGAATAAGGAGGATATCAGCTATGCCGAAAGTACTGATAGTAAACGGAAGTCCGCGCGCGCAGGGCTGCACAGCGACGGCGCTGGAAGAGATGCGGAAGGTCTTCGCAGAGGAAGGGATCGAAACAGAGCTGATCCATGTGGGAAACAAGGCCATTCGCGGCTGCGCTGCCTGCGGGTACTGCTCGTCCCACGGGAAATGCGTGTTTGATGATCAGGTCAACGAGGCCGCTGTGAAATTTGAGGAGGCCGACGGCCTTGTTGTGGGCAGTCCGGTCTATTACGGTTCTCCGAACGGAACGATCCTCGCCTTCCTGGACAGGCTGTTTTACAGCACTTCTTTCTCAAAGCATCTGAAGGTCGGCGCGGCCGTCGTGAGCGCCAGACGGGGCGGGAATACGGCGAGCTTTGACGTGCTGAACAAGTATTTCAGCATCAGCGGCATGCCGATCGCCACGTCTACCTATTGGAATCAGGTCCATGGCTTTACCGCCGAGGATGTGAAAAAAGACCTGGAAGGGCTGCAGACGATGCGCAACCTGGCCAGAAACATGAGCTTTATGATCAAAGCGATCGCCGACGCGAAAGAAAAGTACGGCGCGCCGCTTGTTGAGCGGGGCGCTTTCACCAGTTTCCCGGATGGGAAATAAGGCTAAGGAGCAGAAAGATCAAAACAAACAAAACACGCGGGCATGACGCGTGTTTTTGTTTCAAAAAAGCATATGACGAGCGATAAATGAAACAATTTCTCCTTGACAGGCATCCCGCCTCAGGGTATAATTGCGTTCAGCTGATTCGTTTTATTCCGCTGAAATGAAACGAAAATGCAGCTTATGCCGTAAAAATGCCGGCCTTCTTGTTTCAATCCGCCGGACATTGCCAAAGAACTAAACATGCGGCAGACCAATACTTCTTCAGGAGCAGTTGTTATGAAAAAGATCATGTTAATCCTCGCAATGCTTTGCTGCATGGCCGCCGTCCTTGCCGGCTGCGGCGGATCCAATCCCGGCGGAGAATCCGCCAAAAACGGAAAAGACCGCGTTGTGATCTATACCGCGGCAGAAGATGAGCGCATTGCCTATATCCAGGAGGAACTGGGCAAACAGTTCCCGAACACCGAGATCGTGATCCAGTCTCTCGGGACCGGCCAGCTGCTGTCCAAGCTGCAGGCAGAAGGAAAGAACAGCGACTGTGACATCTTCTACGATCTGGAGGTCGTCAATGCGGAGATCATCCTGAACGCCGTTCCGGATCTGTTTGCAGACCTGTCGGATTATGATTTCTCGGTCTACGATGCTTCCGTGACCGGCTATACGAACCGCCATCATCAGTACGCCGTGAACGGCAAGACGGCCGGCGCCTTCCTTGTCAATACGAAGGTCCTTGCGGAAAAGAATCTGCCTGTTCCGGCAAGCTATGAAGAGATGCTGAAGCCCGAGTACGCCGGCCTGATCTCCATGCCGAATCCCAAGTCCTCCGGGACCGGCTACAGCTATTATAACGGCATGATCACCATGCTCGGGGAAGATGAAGGCATGAAGTATTTTGAAGCCCTGAATCGCAATATCAAGGAATATACGACTTCCGGCTCCGCGCCGGCAAAGGCGGCTGTGCGCGGCGATGTGGCGATCGCTTACGGCCTGCTGTGGCAGTGCGTGAACTATGCGAATGAGAATGAAGGCATGACGGTCGTCGTTCCCGAGCAGGGCCTGGCCTTTGACCTCTTTACCATGGGCATGATCTCCGGCCATGAAACGAAGGGCAGCGTGAAGGACGTGTTCAGCTATCTCTACAATGAACTGAACAAGCCGCAGTGCGCGAAGTTCAACCCCGACAAGATCTACGCCGACATGCCGGCGGCAGAGATCGCGAACTATCCGGGATCCTACAAGGAGATCACCATGGCCGGCCTGTTCGATTTCGAATACAAGCAGGGCCTGCTTGACAAGTGGCAGTACTAAGGGAGGCGAAGATGGAACAGCCCGCGGTCATCATCCGCTGTGAGAATATCAATAAAAAGTTCAGATCGAAGACCGTGCTGGAAGACATTTCCTTCGAGATCATGCGCGGAGAATTCCTGTCGCTTCTGGGCCCTTCGGGCTGTGGCAAGACGACGATCCTCCGCATGTTGATCGGCATCGAGAAGCCGTCCAGCGGCCGGATCATCAAGGACGGCGTGGATATTACGGAGATGCCGCCGAAGGAGCGGAACATCGGGATCGTCTTCCAGAACTATTCCCTGTTCCCGAACATGGACGTCTATCACAACATTTCCTATGCGCTGAGCGCGAAGAAGCTGGAAAAAGACGAGATCGACAGCAAAGTCCGCAGGATCGTGGAGATGGTCGGCCTGGAGGAGCATATCTATAAAAAGCCGCGCCAGCTTTCCGGCGGTCAGCAGCAGCGCGTCGCGATCGCGCGGACGCTGGTTTTAAACCCCGATGTCATCCTCTTTGACGAACCCATGTCGGCACTGGATGCGGAGATCAAGGTCGTGCTGCGTGAGCAGCTGAAGGAGATCCAGAAGAAGCTGAAGATCACCATGGTCTATGTCACCCATGATCAGGAGGAAGCGTTTGCCCTGTCCGACCGGATCATGGTCCTGAACGATCTGCGCATCGCGCAGCTGGATACGCCGCAGAACCTCTATCACAGGCCGGCGGATCCTTTTGTGAAGCGCTTTGTGGTCGACCATCTGGACCGGAAGGTCAGATCCATTGAGGAAAGCATCCGATGAAAGACGGTTTACGAAAGGCCGGCCGCTTTTTGCGGCATGAGACCCTGCGGCTGATCTCGATTGGGTGCATCATCCTCTTCGCGATTCTGCCGCTGCTTACTCTGGCATTCCATGTATCCGCGAAAGACTGGCAGTATATCTTCAGCGACGGCAGCTTTAAAGACGCTGTCCGCAATTCTCTGCTCTATACCGGCGCGGCGGCGGTCATTACGACCGTGCTGGCGCTTATCGCGGCATACCTGCTGAATACCTCAAGCCTGAAACACAAGAAGCTTTTTGTCATTTTGCTGACCCTCGGCATGCTCGTGCCGACGATTTCCGTCGGTCTTGGCCTCAGGATCCTGTTCGGCACGAAGGGCTTTATCGACCTGCTCTTCGGCGTCACGATCGAGGTGCGGGGCTTTGCCGGCCTGATCATGGGCTCGGTCATGACGAGCTTTCCGGCCACCTTTCTGATCCTGTATGACGCCCTGCAGTACGAAGACAAGGGGCCTTACGATGCGGCGGAGATCATCGGTCTTAAGCGCCTGAGCACCTTCTTCCGGCTGACGGTGCCGTACCTGAGGGTTGCGCTGATCTCGGCCTTTTTTGCCTGCTTTACCCTGATCTTTTCCGACTACGGCATGCCGATGGAGATCGCGGGCAAGGTCAAGACTCTGCCGATGTATCTTTACGACCAGTTCATGTCGTCGTTCCAGTATGGCAGAGGCTCCATCGCGGGCTTTGTCCTGCTGATCCCGGCAATCATTTCTTTCGGTTTCGACCTGATCTTCCGGGACTACAGTACGGGGGAAAAACAGCAGAAGCTGATCGCGGCGGAGCAGCGCTTTAACAGGCTGACTGCAGTATGTCTAATCCTTCTGTGCCTTATCCTGTTTCTGCCGCAGGCTGCCTTCATCAGCCTCTCCTTTGCCAAGGCGTTTCCGAACGATCTGTCCTTTACCTTTGCACATATCGGGAATATCTTCTCGAATACGCACGGCGTCGGGCTGAGCGCTTATATCCGGAATTCGCTGCTTTTAGCCCTGCTTACCGCCCTTGCCGGCACCTGCTTTGCCTATATGCTCGGCTACATGAGCGTGCGCAAGGAAGGAAAGGCGGCAAAGGCCGTCGATCTTTTTGCCTTGTCCACGATCGCCATCCCCGGCCTGGTCCTGGGCATCGGCTACATTTTCCTCTTCAGCGGGACGAACGGAAAGTTTTACGGGACGATCCTGATCCTGGTCGTGGTGAACATCTTCCACTTCCTAGGCTCGCCTTACCTGCTCGCGAAGAACTGCCTGAGCAAGATCAACAGTGAATACGAGGTGATCGGCGAGACGCTCGGGATCTCGAGAGGGAGGATCATCGCGAAGGTGCTGATTCCCGGCTCCGTGACGACGCTCGTGGAGATGTTTTCCTACTTCTTCCTCAACAGCATGATCACGATCTCGGCTGTAGCCTTTTTGTGCAGCTACGACAACCAGCCGCTGTCCATCCTGATCACGACTTACGAGAAAAACAGCAATTATGAGATGCAGAGCGTCATCTCCCTGATCATCCTCTTCCTGAACATTGCGGCGCGCGGGATCTTCAGCGCGGCAACGGCGGCTTTGAACAAGCGCGGAAACAGGGAGATAGAGGGCGGCATCGGCCTCGAGCGCAATGAATTTGACTTCCTGACCTACCTGGAAAAGCACGGCAGGGGCATGTACAGCCAGCGGAAACTGGCTGACGATCTGACGATCACGCTCCCGAACGCGTCAAAGCTGGTGCGGGAAATGGCCGGACGTGACTATATCAATGAGCTCGCGGACGGCAGCATCGAGATCAGCGAGAAAGGCCTGAAGGCTCTGGAACCTTACCGCGTGCGCAAGGCGATCATCCTGGCTGCAGGCTTTGGACAAAGGCTCGCGCCGGTCACCCTGAACACGCCGAAGCCGCTGGTCAAGGTCAACGGCGTGCGCATCCTGGATACGCTGCTGGACGCCCTGACCGCCAAAGGCATTACCAATATCACCATCGTGCGCGGCTATAAGAAGGAACAGTTCGATGCGCTGCTGGAGAAGTATCCGACCCTGCATTTCATCGACAATCCGGAATTCAACCTGGCGAACAACATCAGCTCCGCAGTGCATGCCATCGACCTCATCGACCGCTGCTATATCTGCGAAGCCGACCTGTACATCACCAATCCGGATATCATCAATAAATACGAGTATCGCTCGAACTACCTCGGCGCGAAGGTCGCGGAGACGGACGACTGGTGCTTCCGCAAGAGAAACGGCTATGCGGCGGACTACCGGATGGGCGGGACCGACTGCTATCAGGCGTTCGGGATCTCCTACTGGAACGGCGAGGATTCGGAGCAACTGAAGGCGGATCTGAAGAAGGTCTACGCGCAGCGCGGCGGCAAAGAGAACCTTTGGGAAATGGTTCCGTTAAGGCTCGCACGGAAGAATTACCGTCTGGAGATCCGCAAGTGCCATAAGGCCGACATTATCGAGATCGATAATTTCATCGAACTGATCGCGGCCGATCCGAGCTACGCAAAGTATCCCGGCTACGAAGAATACAGCGGGAAATAAGCGGCGGAGGCAAACAGCAGCCGGAGAAGAAAGAAGGAGAACGATGGACGGAGAGAAAAGCAGATCGCGGGATCAGTTTGCAAGAACGCAGCTGCTTCTGGGGCAGGAGGCGATGGAACGACTTTATCAGAAACGGGTCGCCGTCTTCGGGATCGGCGGCGTGGGCGGCTATGTCTGCGAGGCTCTGGTGCGGAGCGGGATCGGGGCGTTTGACCTGATCGACAGCGACACGGTGAGCCTGACCAATCTGAACCGGCAGATCATCGCGACCAGAAAGACCCTCGGGCAGTATAAAGTTGACGTGATGCGGGACCACATGCTGGAGATCAATCCGGAGGTCAGGGTCCGCGTGCACAAGTGCTTCTTCCTGCCGGAAAATGCGGATGAGTTCCCCTTTGGCGAATATGATTATGTTGTGGATGCCGTCGATACCGTAACGGCGAAGATCGAGCTGATCCTACGGGCACAGAAAGAGAATGTTCCCATCATCAGCGCCATGGGCGCGGGGAACAAACTGGATGCCGGAAGGCTGAAGATCGCGGATATCTATGAGACAAGCGTCTGTCCCCTGGCCAAAGTCATGCGCAGGGAGCTGAAAAAGCGAGGCGTCGAACACCTCAAGGTGGTGTATTCCGATGAGGAGCCCATCCGGCCGCTTGAAGGAAAGTTTGGC
>CADCPP010000037.1 GCA_902803355.1 uncultured Lachnospiraceae bacterium
CGTGATAGATGGTGCCTACCGTCTGATGCAGATATTCGCGGGTCCTGTCCTCGCGGGTGATGGTCTTTTCCCAGTCCCACTGGTCCACGTAGACGGAGTGGAGATTGTCCAGCTCTTCGTCCCTGCGAATGGCGTTCATATCGGTATACAGACCTCGGCCGGCTTCGATCCCGTACTTGCCGAGCGCGTAGCGCTTCCATTTGGCCAGGGACTGCACGATCTCGGCATTCTCCTCGTTCATGCCCTTTAAGCTGAAGGAAACACGCCGTTCGGTCCCGGTCAGGTTGTCGTTCAGGCCGGAGCCTGGCAGCACAAGAAGAGGCGCCGTCACGCGTCTGAGCTTCAGGTGATAGGCCAGCTCATCCTGAAAATAGTCTTTGATCTTTTTGATGGCCCGCTGCGTCTCCATGGGATAGAGCACGGGCCTGTATCCGGGCGGAAGGATCAGTTGGGACATGGACACCTCCTGATGATCTAAGAGAAAACCCCTCCGCGTTCACGGAGAGGCAGGTCTTGCGCGGCCGCTTATTTCCACTTCAGGACTGCGCGCAGGAAAATGGTCAGCATAAGGATGTAGCAGACCGTCTTCGGCAGCATGAGGAAGCCTTTCAGAAGCGGATCACTTCCGGCGCTTCGGTGAAGCTGCTGAACGTGGCGACGGCATTCTTGAAATACAGCACCTGGGTGTTGTCATCATCCGCGCTGTACATGGCCTTAAGGCTGGGCATTTTGTCCAGCATGGCGGCTTTCGCGGCGCGGTCATCGTCGTTGACCAGTTCGCCGGCAAGGCGCAGCCATCTGCCGTCCTTAAAGGCGCAGAGCTCGACCTTCGGGTTCGCCGCGATCTGTTTGGAGACGTTCTTTACCTTTCCGGTCTGAATGTAAAGCCTGCCCCGGTACAGCAGCGCGGTGCCGAAGGGGCGCACGCGGGGCTGGTCGCCCTCGGCCGTGGCAAGATAATATGTTCCTGCTTCATCCAGAAACTGACATACTTTTTCGATTCCTTCCATGATGATCCTCCTTGGACCCTGTGTTCTGCACAGGATCATGATATTTTTTTATCATGTGTCGGCAGGTCCGTCAACCTCCGTTTACCGGAAAGCGGCCCGGAGGATCCATGAAAATGCCGGTATGCAGGGTCGGTTTTTGTTGTATACTGTAAGCTGGAGCTGCAGAATACTGCCCCGCGCGCATGAGGAGGAAGAAAAATGAACAGTTTATACCCTTATATCGACCTGCACTGTGACACCCTTGGGCTTGCCAGAAGGCAGAAAAAAAGGACCCTGCTTGAGCTGCAGGGTACCATGACCGATGTAAAGAAACTGCGCGCCGGCGGCTGCCTTGCGCAGTGCTTTGCCATTTTTCTGCCGTCAAAGGATCGCATCAAAAAGCCAGAGTCTGATTACCCCGGCGATGAAGCCTATATCGCAGCGCTTCACGAGATCTTTCTGAACACGGAGCGGGAGTGCGGCGACATCTTTGCCGCAGTTCGCAGCGCGCAGGACCTTTCCGCGCTTGAGGGATCCGGGAAGGTAGGCGGCATCCTGACCATGGAGGATGGCCGTGCCGTAAACGGAAGCTTTGAAAACCTGAAACGCTTTTACGACATGGGCGTCCGCATCCTGGCGCTTCTGTGGAATCACGCCAATTGCTTCGGTGCGCCGAACTCGGCCGATCCTGCCGTCATGAACAGCGGTCTGACCGCATTTGGGAAGGAAGCTGTTGCTTATATGGAAGAACTGGGGATGGGAATCGACGTTTCGCACTTATCTGACGGCGGCTTCTGGGATGTTGTGCAGCTTGCGAAAAAGCCGTTCTTTGCGACACATTCCAACTGCCGGGCCCTGAATCCGCATCCCCGCAGCATGACTGACGAAATGATCCGCGCTCTGGCCGATAAGGGCGGTGTGATGGGCGTCAATTTCTGCCCTGCGTTTCTTGACGGGGATGTCTCGCGAACTGATGCCACGATCGACGCGATCGCTTCGCAGCTGCGCCACCGCATCAATATCGGCGGTCTCGAATGCGCCGCCGTCGGTACGGATTTTGACGGAATAGACGGCGATCTGGAGATCCCGGATGCCTCCTGCATGCCGCGGCTTTTTGAAGAGCTTTCCCGCCGCGGGTTTACGGCTGACGAACTGGAGCACATCGCGCACAAAAACTGTAAGCGGGTTCTGAATGATATGCTTGGCTGAGCGGCCTTTTCAGGCCACGGGGCTTCCGGCTGCCGTCGTGTGCCTTTAAGGCTCAGTCCGGGGAAGCGCTCAGCCGAGCGCCACGTCCAGCGCCATCATGAGGCTGAAGCCCACGGCAAAGAAGATGACGCCGATGTTGGAGTGCTCGCCTTCGGACATCTCCGGGATCAGCTCCTCCACGACCACGTAGAGCATGGCACCGGCAGCAAAGGAAAGAAAGTAGGGCATGGCGGGGACCACAAGGCCGGCGATCAGCAGCCCCATAAGGATGGTCTTCATCTGCGTCCGAACAGGCCTTTCTTTTCATAAGGAGCAGAGCCGATGTCCAGGCAGCGGTAGCCTGTCGCGTCCACGGCAGCCTTTACGGCTGCAAGGTCCACGGCTTCTTCCGTAAGGAAGGAGGCCTCCTGCTGTTTGCGGGATGCGCTCACTTTTTTTGCCGAGGGAACGGCTTTTCGGATCGCTTCGCACACATGTGCCTCGCACATGCCGCACATCATGCCGTCAACTTTCATCGTAGTTCTGATCATATCGATAACCTCTTTTCGGTGCTGTATTTGCAATGTTAGCCCTCGCTAACTGCGGCTTAATTATACTCAGCGGAAATAAAGAAATCAAGCCCGGAAATGATCCGGGCCTGATTTTTGTCTGGGGACAGAGCCTTTGTCTGTGAGGCTGTTTTCTGCCTTTGTTTGTGAGACCGGCGCCTGCCTTTCCTGCAGCCGGCTTCTGCCTTTGATGCGGCCTCAGATATCTTCAGATAAAGCGTCCCGTGATGCTCTCCGGGCAGTTCTTTACTTCCTCGGGCGTGCCGCAGACAACGATCCGGCCGCCGTC
Source organism: uncultured Lachnospiraceae bacterium (assembly GCA_902803355.1). Classification (GTDB taxonomy): domain Bacteria; phylum Bacillota; class Clostridia; order Lachnospirales; family Lachnospiraceae; genus UBA6987. Next base: position 3,036 of record CADCPP010000037.1, read on the forward strand.
CTCGCCGCCCTCCGGCCCCATATCGACGATGTAGTCGGCGGAGCGGATCACGTCAAGGTCGTGCTCGATCACGATCACGGTCGCGCCGTGAGCGATCAGTGTCTGGAAAACGTTCAAAAGCGTCTCCACATCCTTCGGATGGAGGCCGATGGTCGGCTCATCAAAGACGAAGACGGAATCATCCTGCTGCCTGCCCATTTCGGAGGCGAGCTTTAGGCGCTGCGCTTCGCCGCCGGAAAGGCCGGGCGTCTCCTCACCGAGCGTGAGGTAGCCGAGCCCGAGGTCGCGCAGGATCTCCAGCCTCGGCTTTACGGAATTCATGTCCCTGCAGAAGGAAAGCGCGGTGTTTACGTCCATATCCATGAGCTGCGGAAGAGAGCGCTCCTCGCCGGCTTTGCTCCGGTAGCGGATCTGCTTGGCGGCGTTTCCGTAGCGCGAACCGCGGCATTCGGGGCAGGGGATATTCACGTCCGGAAGGAACTGAACGTCCAGGGAGATCTGGCCGGTCCCGTCGCAGACGCCGCAGCGAAGCGAACCGGTGTTGTAGGAAAAATCACCGGCCTTGAGCCCGGCCTGTTTTGCGTCCGCCGTCTTCGCAAAGAGCTTGCGGAGCTCATCGTGGACGCCGGCATAGGTGGCTACGGTAGAGCGGACGTTGATGCCGATAGGGGTCGCGTCAATGAGCTTGACGTGCTTTATCCCCTCCGCCTCGATCTTCTTTACATGCGCGGGCAGTTTTCCGCCGCCCGTGAGGGCTTCCAGGGCCGGAATGAGGCTCTCCAGGATGAGGGTCGTCTTGCCGGAGCCGGACACGCCGGTAATGACCGTGAGCGCGGTCTTCGGGATGCGCACGGAGAGGGGCTTTACGGTATGGATGCGGTCCGTCTCCATGCAGATCCCGCCGCGCGCAAAGAGGTCTTCCGCGCTGCGCGGCCTTACGGGGCTCTGCTTTCCGGAGAGATAGCGGCCGATCACGGAGGCTTCATTGGCTTCAAGCTCCGTCACGCTGCCCTCGGCAATGACCGTGCCGCCGTCAGCGCCGGCCCCGGGTCCCATCTCGATCAGATGGTCCGACTCCCTCAGGATCTGCGTATCGTGGTCGACCAGAAGGACGGAATTGCCGTCCTTAACGAGGTCATGCATGACGCCGCTTAGGCCTACGATATTTGCGGGATGCAGGCCGATGGACGGCTCGTCAAGCACGTAGAGGACGCCGGTCGTCCGGTTGCGGACGGCCCGGGCAAGCTGCATGCGCTGCCGCTCGCCGGTCGAGAGGGTGGAAGATGCCCGGTCAAGGCTCAGGTACCCGAGTCCCAGATCCATGAGCCTGGCGGCGACCTCCAGATAGGACTCGCAGATGTTCCGCGCCATCGGCCTCATTTCTTCCGGCAGGGAGGCAGGCACCTTCTTCACCCATTCCACAGACTCCTTCAGGGTCATCTGGCAGGCCTGATCGAGGGAGATCCCCATGAGGCGCGGCGCCCTCGCCTCTTCCGAGAGCCTGGTGCCGTGGCATTCCGGGCAGGCTTCCTCTTTCAAAAACTTCTCCACGCGCTTCATGCCGGTCTCATCCTTCACCTTGCTCAGGGCGTTGAGGACAGTCGCCGTCGCGCTGTAATAAGTGAAATCCATCTCGCCGGCTGTAGCAGTCTCCGCCTTTTTCGGGCGGTAGAAGATGTGCTTCTTGACCATGGGACCATCGTAGACGATGGCCTTCTCCTCCTCGCTCAGCTCCTTAAACGGCACGTCCGTGCGCACGCCCATAGCCCGGCAGACGTCGGTCATGAGAGACCACATCAGGGAGTTCCACGGGGCAACGGCGCCTTCATCGATCGTGAGGCTCTCATCGGGGACCAGGGTGCTGCGGTCAACGGTCCGGACAGTGCCCGTGCCGCCGCAGCATTTGCAAGCGCCCTGCGAATTGAAGGCCAGCTCTTCCGCGCCGGGACCGTAAAAATGCACGCCGCACTCAGGGCAGACGATCTCCTGCATGAGCGCCACCTGGAAGCCGGGCGGCGCGTAATGACCGTTCGGGCAGCGATGGGAGGCAAGGCGTGAGAACATCAGCCGCAGGCTGTTCAGGAGTTCCGTACCCGTGCCGAAGGTGGAGCGGATGCCCGGAACACCCGGCCGCTGATGCAGGGCGAGCGCTGCCGGCACGTACAGGACCTCGTCAACGTCTGCCCGGGCGGCCTGCGTCATGCGTCTTCTGGTGTAGGTCGAAAGGGATTCCAGATAACGTCTTGACCCCTCGGCGTACAGCACGCCCAGGGCAAGCGAAGACTTGCCGGAGCCGGATACCCCGGCAATGCCGGTGATCTGATGGAGCGGGATATCCACATCAATGTTCTTCAGGTTGTGGACGCGCGCTCCCCTGACCTCGATATTTTTCGGCTGATCCATGATCAAACCTCTGCTTTCCATGCTTTCTATCCTCCCCGTTGCAGGTTTTCTCAGTATAGCATACGGCAGGCTTTCGCGCCAGCACGAAACAAAAACGCCCCTCCTTCGAGGGGCGCTCAGCATCAGAGCGAGATTACTTCCTCAGATCACTCAGATCACGGGGATCCGGCGTGGTCCAGGGCATATTGTTCTGATCGCCGTCCACAAAGCCGCCGTCCACGAGCAAAACGATTAAGCCGGCC
>CADCPP010000038.1 GCA_902803355.1 uncultured Lachnospiraceae bacterium
ATCAATACATTCTCCGGCGGCATGAAGCAGCGCGTCCTGCTGGCTCAGGCACTGCTTGGCGATCCCAGGCTGCTCATCCTTGACGAACCGACGGCCGGATTGGATCCGGAGGAACGAATCCGCCTTCGCGGAAATATTGCTGAGCTGGCGAAGGAACGGATCGTTCTTTTGGCTACGCATATTGTCAGTGACATTGAGGCGATCGCCAATGATATTTTGCTTCTCAAAGCCGGGAAACTGATCATACACGGAACGGCGCAGCACCTTATTGACTCCGTTCCCTTAGAAAAAAAGCCTCTTGCAGGACGCATGACGCTCGAAGACGTGTATTTGCATTATCTTGGGGAAGCCCGTCATGAATGAGCTCGGCCGCATTTTGTCTTCAAGACGCAGAATGATCGTCTTACTGCTTTTACCCCTTCTTAGTCTGGGGCTTTTTTTGCTGCAGGAGATGCAGGGCGTATTGCGCGGAGGCTGGACGCTCCTGCAGGAAACGTCTGAAGAGTATAAAAATAAAATGGCGGCTTACGACGGCATGGATCCGGCAGAGATCGCACAGCAGGAAGAAATGTATTATTCAAGCCGTGTCGACTTGCGTGACCAGGCTGCTCATGTTCGCGATTATGAGCAATATCTGAAGATGGTTCAGGCGCAGGCGGAGAGAATGAGCAGTTCCCTGCTGTTCAGCAAAGACAAAAACAGTTTTACATACAGAAACATACTGAAGACAGCAAAAGATTTTGAAAACTTACATGGAGTAAGCGTTGAATTCGGCAGCGACCGGGCAGTGGAATCCTGGCTGCAGTTTAAAACAGCCGATGTGTTTCATTTGCTGGCCATCCTCATTTTTGTCTTGGCATTTCTTGAAGAACGGCGAAATGGTCTGCATGCGCTTGTGCGCAGCACCAAAAAGGGAAGATCGTATATTACGGCGGTCCGAGTAGGGATTTTGTGCGGTGCATCCACAGTTTATGCATTGCTGTTATACGCCGTACCGCTTGTCACGGGTTTTTTGATTTATGGCGGGGCGGGCGATATGGGCAGGAGCATACAGTCCCTGGCAGCGTTTAAGACCTGTACGCTTCATCTTTCCGTTCTGGAGTGGATACTGTTGTTTTTGATCATAAAAGCTGCCTGTGCTTTCTTTGTGGGGATGTTCTTCTGGTTTGTTCTGAGCTTTCTTTCTCAGATCCAGCTTGCATGGTTTGTCATTCTGGGCATCATAGGTGCTGAATATCTGGCATACACATTGATCACGCCGCAAATGGCGGTCAGCTTCCTTCGCTATGTTAATATCTTGTCTTTCATCTCTCCGGCGGAACTCTTGTCCCGTTATCAGAACATGAACTTTTTCAGCTTGCCAGTGGGCAGCCTGACATTGATGACCTGGCTGTTCGGCATCTTGATTTTGTTGGTGACAGCAGGAGTGATCGTTGTTCAGAACAGAAGGTATCCCTTCGGCAATCGGAGCCTGCTCGAACGGGTGCTGCGAAAGCTGAACCGCTTTTTCGACATTTTCCGGAGTCGTTTTTCGGTCGGACTGACGGAAGCCTATAAGCTGTTCGTTCTCGGCGGGGCTGTCATTTTCCTGGCAATTGGGATCTTCCTCGGCTTACGAATGCGATTGGAAGGATGGCATTATATTCCCGGAAATGACGGCAACATGAATGAGCGGATGAAAGCGGAATATAAGAAGCAAATCCTGGGACCGTTTAATGAGGAAAAAGCAAACTATCTTCTACAGGCAAGAAAACGTTTGGAAGCCGATCCCGGTATTTCCGCTGTATATTCTGACGGGCTGAAATTGTTGGAGCAGGAGATTGTTGAAGCAAAAACCCGTGCGGAAAACGGGCGTTATCAGTTTTGGATCGTTGATGATGTTCCAATCAATAATCATTTTGGGCCGAAAGTCTGGGATCTGACCCGACAGAATGCCTTTGTAGTGATGGCAGTGGTTATCCTTTGCAGCGCTCAGATATTCGTTATCGAAAGACACATGGGAACGAACTCTTTGCTTCATGCGACCAAAAGAGGAAGAAGTAATGTCTTTTGGCGCAAATACATGGTCCTGGCATTTGTGGTTTTGATTGTTTGGGCAGCGGTCTATGGACGGGAATGGCATGAACTGAGCGTGGAGTGTGGGAGAGAGATGCTGAATGCCCCTGTAGGCAACTATGGTCTTTTTGCCGATCTTCCATTGTCTGTTCGTCTCGGCTCATTTCTTGCGATTTTGAACCTCATCCGTTTAACAGCGTTGTTTTTCGCTGCCTGCATTACGGCATGGTTCAGCATGCGTTCGGAAAGCTGGGAGCGGACAGCACTGTTGTCGTCATCGCTTATTCTGATCCCCGCTGCCTTGTGTTACTTTGAACAATCGTGGGCGGGCATGGTTTCCCTGCTGCCGTTCGTTAACGGAAGTGAAGTGCTGATCAGGACGGAAAAGGATCAGGTTCCGCTGTGGATGATAAGTGTTTGGTTTTTCATGGCGGTTTTTCTTATCTGCGATAATTATAAGAGATGGACAGAGGCTCAAAGATAGAACAGGGGCGCAGGATCAATGATGTTCCATTCTTCAGAGTCTCCCGCCGGCGGCAAACTTGCCACCGGCGCTTCGTTATGCTATAATGATACTTTGTGAAAGTGGGGGAATTTTCACGAAGAGGAGAGACAGGATACATGGCGGAATTTCATCTGAAATCCGAATATGCCCCGACCGGAGACCAGCCGGAGGCGATCGAAGACCTGGTGCGCGGCTTCAAGGCCGGGAACCGTTTTCAGACGCTGCTCGGCGTGACGGGCTCGGGCAAGACTTTCACCATGGCAAACGTGATCCAGGCGATGGGCAAGCCCACCCTGGTGCTGGCGCACAACAAGACGCTGGCCGCGCAGCTCTACGGTGAATTCAAGGAATATTTCCCCGACAACGCTGTCGAATACTTCGTCAGCTACTACGACTACTATCAGCCGGAGGCCTATGTGCCTTCTTCGGACACCTACATTGCCAAGGACTCGGCCATCAATGACGAGATCGACCGCCTGCGGCATTCGGCTACGGCTTCCCTCTCGGAGCGGGATGACGTGATCGTGGTGTCTTCGGTGTCCTGCATCTACGGTCTGGGCAGCCCGGTGGATTACCAGAGCATGACGCTGTCCATCCGGCCGGGTCAGGAACGCGACCGGGGCGAGGTGCTGCGGCGCCTTGTGGATATGCAATATTCCCGCAACGATATGGAGCTCAAGCGCGGCTGCTTCCGCGTGCGCGGCGATACTGTCGAGGTGATCCCTGCGGCGGAGGAATCAAACGCCATCCGCATCGAATTTTTCGGCGATGAGATCGACCGCATTCTGGAGATCGATACGGTCACGGGGCATGTGAAGGCCAGCCTGGATCATATTGCCATCTTTCCGGCTTCGCACTATGTGGTGGGAAGCGAAGCGATGGCCCGCGCCATCAAGGCGATCGAAGAGGAGCTGGAACAGCAGGAAAAATGGTTCGTGCAGCACGACAGGCTGCTGGAAGCGCAGCGCATTTCCGAACGGACCCACTTTGACATCGAGATGCTGCGCGAGACCGGCTTCTGCTCCGGCATTGAAAACTATTCACGGCATCTGGAGGGCCGCCCGAAGGGCGCGACGCCGCAGACGCTGTTTGACTACTTTCCGAAGGATTTCATCCTGATGATCGATGAGTCTCACATGACCGTGCCGCAGGTGCGTGCCATGTATCACGGGGACAGAAGCCGCAAGAGCACCCTGGTGGATTACGGCTTCCGCCTGCCCTCCGCTCTGGACAACCGGCCTCTGAACTTCACAGAGTTTGAGTCCAAGCTGAACCAGGTGCTCTTTGTGAGCGCAACGCCCGCGGAGTATGAGGCGCAGCATGAGCAGCTGCGTGCGGAGCAGGTGATCCGGCCGACGGGCCTGCTTGATCCGGAGGTCACGGTCTGCCCGGTCGAAGGCCAGGTGGACGATCTGATCAGCCGCTGCCGGAAGGAGACCGAAAAGGGCGGCAAGGTCCTCGTCACCACGCTCACGAAGCGTATGGCAGAGGATCTGACGCAGTACCTCAGGGAGGCAGGCATCCGCGTGCGCTACCTGCATTCGGACATCGATACCCTGGAGCGGGTGGAGATCATCCGCGACATGCGCATGAACGTCTTCGACGTGCTGGTCGGCATCAACCTGCTGCGCGAAGGCCTGGACATTCCGGAGATCTCGCTCGTGGCGATCCTGGATGCGGACAAGGAAGGCTTCCTGCGTTCGGAGACCTCGCTCATTCAGACCATCGGCCGCGCGGCACGGAATGCGGAGGGCCATGTGGTGCTCTATGCGGATACGATGACGGATTCCATGGCGGGCGCCATCGGCGAAACGAACCGCCGCCGGAAGATCCAGCAGGCCTATAATGACGCGCACGGCATCACCCCGCAGTCTATCAAGAAGGCCGTGCGGGACAAGATCGCCATCTCGCATAAGCTGGATGAGAAGAAGTCGCTGAAGAAGACCCTGGACAAGGATCCGGAGTCCATGGAAGATAAGGAATTAAAGCTGCTGATCGCCGAGGTGACGAAGAAGATGCATACGGCAGCGGCAGAACTCAACTTCGAGGAGGCGGCTCTGCAGAGAGACCGCATGATCGAACTGAAGAAGATCTTACTGGAGAGAGGGGAATAAAGCCGTGGAACGGATGGAAAAACAGTATATCAAAGTCCGCGGCGCGGCAGAGAACAACTTAAAGCATCTGGATGTGGACATCCCTCGGAACGAGCTGGTGGTGCTGACGGGCCTGTCCGGCTCCGGCAAATCGTCGCTTGCCTTCGAGACCATCTACGCCGAAGGTCAGCGCCGCTATATGGAATCGCTTTCCTCCTATGCCAGGCAGTTCCTGGGGCAGATGGACAAGCCGGATGTGGAATCGATCACGGGCCTTTCTCCGGCCATCTCCATTGACCAGAAATCCACGAACCATAACCCCCGCTCAACGGTGGGCACGGTCACGGAGATCTACGATTACCTACGTCTTCTGTATGCGAGGGTAGGCATTCCGCACTGTCCGAACTGCGGCCGGGAGATCCGCAAACAGACCGTGGATGAGATGGTGGAGCGGCTCATGAGCTACCCCGAGCGGACGCGCATGCAGATCCTCGCACCGGTCGTGCGCGGCAAAAAAGGCCGTCATGAAAAGCTGCTGGAGGATGCCAGACGCCGCGGCTTCGTGCGGGCACGCGTGGACGGCGAGGTGCGGGATCTGGATGAGGAGATCACCCTCGACAAAAATATCAAGCACAATATCGAGATCGTGGTGGACCGTATTGCGGTGCGCGAAGGGATCGCCTCGCGGCTGAATGATTCCCTGGAGACCGCGCTCGGCCTTGCCGACGGACTCGTGATGGCGGACGTGGACGGCGAGACCCTGACCTTCAGCGAGCATTTTGCCTGCCCCGACTGCGGCATCAGCATGGAGGAGATCGAGCCCCGGAGCTTTTCCTTCAACAACCCCTTCGGTGCCTGCCCGGACTGCCTAGGCCTTGGCTATACCATGAAATTTGCCAGGGAGCTGATCATTGACGAGGACAAGAGCTTCATGGAGGGTTGCATCCTCGCGCCGGGCTGGATCAATTCCAACAAGAAGGACAGCTTCGGCTACGCGGTGAACAAGGCTCTTGCGGACTTCTACCATATCGATATGAAT
>CADCPP010000039.1 GCA_902803355.1 uncultured Lachnospiraceae bacterium
CTCCCGCGAGCTGGTGGTCCTGAAAGCCACCGGCCATACCGAAGGAGAGGCCGTGGAGGAGAACCGGACCGATGCAAGCTGCACGGAAGACGGCGGGTTTGATACCGTCATCTACTGTGAGGTCTGCGGCGAAGAGCTCTCCCGTGAAACGACCGTGCTGGAAGCCCTGGGCCATACCGAAGGCGAGGCGGTCGAGGAGAACCGGACAGATGCGACCTGCACGGAGGACGGCAGGTTTGATACCGTCATTTACTGTGAGGCCTGCGGCGAGGAGCTTTCCCGCGAGACAACGGTGATCGCAGCGGTCGGGCACAGTTATACTGCCCGGACTGTCGCCGCCACCTGCACCGCACAGGGATATACGACCCACAGCTGCAGCCGCTGCGGCGACAGCTACACCGACCGCTATACGGCTGCGCTGGGGCACAGTTACCGGAACAACGCGGTCGCTGCCACCTGCACGGCCGGCGGCTACACTACGCATACCTGTACACGCTGCGGGTATACATTCACCGATTCCAGGGTCGACCCTCTCGGCCATAGCTACGTCCTCTCGACCGGCAGATGCAGCCGCTGCAGCCGGAATGCCATCCAGCTCACGGCGAGAGCCGGCGGGGTCACCGGAGCTCCGGTCACTTATACGATCGACAGCAAATACATGGCCCTCGTCACTTCCTCCGGCCTCCAGTTTGAACCAGTCGTCACTGTCATGAAGTATGACAGCGGCTCAAATTCTTATGTCACGGCAAGCGACCAGTTCTTCACGACCGACGAGATGGCGAGGAGCAGCAACAGTTTCACGGCCGGCAACGTGTTCTCCGGCGACAGGACCTATTTAGTATTCCGCATCTACAACACCAGTAATAATTTCAGTATCTCAACCAACACCGTAACCGTACCGTAACGCCTTCCGCAGGACCTGCGGCATGCCCAGTAAAGGAGTCAAAAATGACGGAAAAGACCAAAACCGTTCAGAAACCCCAGAGCAGAAAAAGCACCTCCCGCATCATCGGGATCCTTCTGATCCTGCTGATCCTGCTCGCGCTCAACCTGCCGCAGCTTCTCTTTTTCCTGAAGCCGGAGCAGCAGGAAGCCATCCGGCTGTTTCATACGACCTATTTTAACCAATATACGCCCATCCGGAATCCCGAGGGCGGCTTCGACTGGCTTAGGCTTGTTGCGCTGCTCTTTATGCTTGCCGCCTGCTGGGCCGTTTCCCGGGTGATCAAATGGCTGTTCAGCCTCATCAAGACCAAAAACCGCCATACGGAGACGCTGAAGGGCCTGGCCGCAAACGTGATCCGCTACGGCATCGTGATCTACGCGATCATCTTCGGCCTCAATATTCTCGGGGCGGACGTGCTGACGGTCATCGCCGGGCTCGGGATCCTGGCCCTCATCATCGGCTTCGGTGCGCAGAGTCTGATCGAAGATATCTTCTCCGGCCTCTTCATTCTCTTTGAAGGCCGCTTCTACGTGGGCGACATCATCAACGTGGACGATTTCCGCGGCGAGGTAAAAAGCATCGGTATCGTGTCCACCCAGCTCGCGGACGCCGGCGGGAACCTGCGCGTCATCAACAACTCCGACATCCGGGTGCTGACGAACCTCTCCGAGATCACCTCCGTCGCGGTCTCGCTGATCTCCGTCGCCTGCAGCGCCAACCTGGATCAGGCCGAAGAGATCATTGCCGGGGTCATCAAGATTCTGCCGGAAAAGTATCCGCAGTATTTCAAGGGTGAGCCGAGGTACGTGGGCGTAGAGGAACTGAACGAGACCAACGTGATCCTGAAGGTGACCGCGAACGTCGATGAAATCAACATCTATATGGCGCGCCGCATGATGAACCGCGAGTTCAAGAAAGCTCTCGACGCTGCCGGCATCAAACCGAGCGACCTGTAAAGGATCATAAGAGTGAGCCAGAAAAAGGACCGGGCAGATTTTCCTGCCCGGTCTTATTGATCTGTGCCCGTACTTACTCTTTCGCCTGCTCTTCTTCCTGAAGATATCCGTCCCGAATTCGGATCCTTCGCCGGCAGCGGTCGGCAACGTAGGCATTATGCGTCACAACGATCACCGTTTTGCCCTCTTCATTCAGTTTCTGAAGAAGATCCATGATCTCTTTCGTCGTTGCCGTATCAAGGGCGCCTGTCGGCTCATCCGCCAGGATGACCTCCGCACCGGAGGCAACAGCCCGCGCAATCGCCACGCGCTGCTGCTCACCGCCGGAAAGCAGCGCCGCCTTCACATGCAGCTTATCCGAAAGACCGACCTTTTCCAGGGCTTTCTTTACCGCCTCCTTGATCTCACTGCTTTTTCTCCCGGCGATCAGAAGCGGGATCTCCACATTGTCCGCCGCCGTCAGTTCCCGGATCATCCCGTAATCCTGCAGCACGATGCCGATCTTTGCTCCGCGCAGTCTTGCCCGTGCGGCTTCGGACAGCTTTGCCGTATCCTGTCCGTCGTAGCGGTATTTGCCGCGGGTCGGCAGGTCCAGCATGGCGAGGATATGCAGAAGCGTCGATTTGCCGGAGCCGGACGGACCCGTCACCGCGATCATATCGCCCCGCTCCACATCCAGATCGACATGCCGCAGGGCGCGCACTTCATTTTCCTTTCCCGGGAAAAAGACCCTGGTCACACTTCTCAGTTCCATCAAAGGC
>CADCPP010000040.1 GCA_902803355.1 uncultured Lachnospiraceae bacterium
CCTTACTACAAGATGGTCATTGACGCCGTCTCCAAGGGCGAAAGCTTTGCCACCGACTGGTGCGGCAGCTTTGCCACCGGTTCCGTGGAACTGACCGAGCTGAACACCAAGGCTGCCGCCGCCGGCACCCAGGAAGCCATTGACAAGGCCAAAGCCGAGCTCGAAGCCGGCACCCTTAAGGTCTTTGCCACCGCGAACTGGACCGTGAAGGGCGAACACCTGACCGAATACCTTGCCGACGTGCAGGATATGGGCGATTTCCAGCCTGAGACCAACGTCATCCTCGACGGTGCCTTTGTGGAATCCGGCGAGCAGTTCCGCTCTGCCCCTTACTTTGACATCCGCATCGACGGCATCACCGAGAAATAATTTCTCCATAAACGGGCGGAGGGTCTCCCTCCGCCCTGTTTTCTGTTTTACCGCAAATCATCCGAAGGAGATGCTTCCGTGCCCGTTCCCGCTATCGAACTGAAAAACATAACCAAGACCTTCGGCTCCATCATCGCCAACAAGGACGTCAGCCTGTCCGCAAGCCGCGGCGAGATCCTCGCCCTCCTCGGAGAAAACGGCAGCGGCAAGACTACCCTGATGAATATGATCGCCGGCATCTATTACCCCGATTCCGGCCAGATCTTCATTGACGGCAAAGAGGTCGTTATCGCTTCCCCCAAAGACGCCTTCCGCTATAAGATCGGCATGATCCACCAGCACTTCAAACTGGTGGACGTCTTTTCAGCGGCGGAAAATATCGTGCTTGGCTTAAACGAAAAAGAACGCTTTGATATTGCCAAAGTCAACGAAAAGGTCCGGACCATCAGCGAGACCTACGGTTTCGAGATCGATCCGGCCAAGAAGATCTATGAAATGTCCGTCTCCGAAAAGCAGACCGTTGAAATCATCAAGGTCCTGTACCGGGGCGCCGACATCCTGATCCTTGACGAACCCACGGCCGTGCTCACCCCTCAGGAGACCCGCAAGCTCTTTGCGGTGCTCCGCCGCATGCGGGACGCCGGCAAGGCCGTGATCATCATCACCCACAAGCTGCACGAGGTGCTTGCCCTCTCCGACAAGGTCGCCGTGCTGCGCAAGGGTGAATATATCGGTACCGTACTGACCAAAGACACCAATGAGAACCAGCTTACCGAAATGATGGTGGGCAAGAAGGTCTCTCTGAACATCGACCGCGCCGAGCCGAAGGATCCGCAGGACCGCCTGACCGTGACCGCTCTGGATGCAGTCAACCGCGACGGCGTGAAGGTCCTGGACGACGTGTCCTTCGTGGCCCGCTCCGGCGAGATCCTGGGCATTGCCGGCATTGCCGGCAGCGGCCAGAGAGAGCTGCTGGAAGCCATCGCCGGCCTGCAGAAGGTCGGGAGCGGCAGCATCATCTACCACGATCCGAAGACCGGTGTGGACGAAGACCTGCGCAACAAGACGCCGCTTGAGATCCGCGACCTCGGGGTCCGCCTCTCCTTCGTTCCGGAGGACCGCCTGGGCATGGGCCTCGTGGGCGATATGGACATCGTGGACAACATGATGCTCCGCAGCTATTCCAAAGGCCGCAGCTTCTTTGTGGAGCGCAGGAGCCCCAAATCCCTTGCGGAAAAGATCATCGAGCAGCTTGAGGTCGTCACGCCCGGCGTCAGCACCCCGGTCAGACGCCTTTCCGGCGGCAACGTGCAGAAGGTCCTGGTCGGCCGCGAGATCGCGGCGGCACCGACCGTTTTCATGGCCGCCTATCCCGTCCGCGGGCTGGACATCAACTCATCCTATACCATCTACAACCTGCTGAACGCCCAGAAGGAAAGCGGCGTGGCCGTGATCTTCGTGGGCGAGGATCTGGACGTTCTCCTGGAGCTCTGTGACCGCATCCTGGTCATCGGCTCCGGCAAGGTGACCGGCATTGTGGACGGCCGCACGGCGACCAAGGAAGAGATCGGCCTTCTCATGACAAAGAGCGACCATATCGAAGGACTGCACGAGGAAGGAGGAAGCGCAAATGAGTGATCTGAACAACAAGGCTCCCGCGCCTGAGAAGCTTCCGGCGTCCCCTGCTCCGGAGGCAGAAAAGAAAGTCCGCGAGCCGCTCTTTCATATCGTCAAACGCGCCGGGATCCCGCGGCTGAAAGCCTGGGGCATCCGCGTTGTCGCGATCCTGCTCGCCCTTCTTCTGAATGCCCTGATCATCCATTGGCTCACAGGCCTTGATCCTCTGGCCGTCTACAAGTCCATGTTCGACGGCAGCTTTTCCACGAGCCGCAAGTTCTGGGTGCTGCTGCAGAACACCGCCATGCTGCTCTGCATCGCGCTGGCCGTCACGCCCTGCTACAAGATGCGCTTCTGGAATCTGGGCGCGGAAGGTCAGGTGCTGATCGGCGCTCTTTCGAGCGGCGCACTCATGTTCTATGTGGGCGATAAGCTTCCGAGCGGCGTGCTGATCGCCCTGATGCTCGGCGCAGCCCTGCTGTCCGGCATCCTCTGGGCCGGCTTTCCCGCCCTCTTCAAGGCCCGCTTCGGCACGAATGAGACCCTGTTCACCCTCATGATGAACTACGTGGCCATCCAGCTCGTCAACACCATGATCGCCATCTGGGTGCCGAGCGGATCGGGCGTTCTCGGCATTATGAACAGCAGGACCAACAACGGCTGGCTGCCCACGGTCTTCGGTCAGAAATACGCTCTGAACATCATCATCGTCTCGCTCCTGACCGTTTTCATGTTCATCTACCTCAAATACAGCAAGCACGGCTATGAGATCGCGGTCGTGGGCGAGAGCGAAAACACCGCCCGTTACATCGGCATCAACGTCCGCAAGGTCGTGATCCGGACCGCAGCGCTTTCCGGCTGCATCGCCGGGCTTGCCGGCTTCCTGCTGATGGCCGGCAGCGCGCATACTGTGTCCAATACCATTGCCGGCGGCAACGGCTTCACCGCGGTTCTGGTCTCCTGGCTCGCCAAGTTCAATCCTTTCGTCATGATCCTCACGAGCCTTCTGATCGAATTCCTGCAGAAGGGCGCCGGTGAGATCGCGCAGGCCTTCCGCCTTTCCAGCGATATCGCGGATATCGCGACCGGGATCATCCTGTTCTTCATTATCGGCTGCGAATTCTTCCTCAATTACCGGATCATGTTCCGTCACAAAGCACAGAAGGAGGGCAAATAAATGTTAGCGGTTCTGGCCTCATTCCTGCACTCCTCGATCGTTCAGGGCATTCCGCTGCTGTTCGGCGCGACCGGCGAGATCCTGACCGAAAAGAGCGGCCATCTGAATCTGGGGATCCCCGGCATCATGTATGTGGGCGGCATTTCCGGCATCGTGGGTGGCTATCTGTATGAACATTTCTGCGAGCGTCCCGTGGCGCTGCTGTGCATCCTGATCCCGCTTGTCTGCTCGCTGCTCGGCAGCGGCCTGATGGCGCTCATCTACTGCTTCCTGACGGTCACACTCCGCGCGAACCAGAACGTCACAGGTCTGGCGCTCACCACCTTCGGCACGGGCATCGGCAACTTCCTGGGCGGCTCGCTCCTTTCCTTCTTCGGCGAGAGCGGCTCCATCTCCCTGCTGACCATCGGCAAATGGTACAAGGCCTATCCCGTCTTTGCGGATAAGCTGGGCGTCTTCGGCGAGATCTTCTGCAGCTATGGCTTTCTGGCGTACCTTGCCGTGATCGTGGCGCTTCTTGTGCACTATTTCCTGAACAAGACGCGCGCCGGCCTGAACCTTCGCTCCGTGGGTGAGAACCCTGCCACGGCGGACGCGGCCGGCATCAACGTCACGCGGTACAAATACTGGTCCACCGTTATCGGCGGCATGATCGCCGGGCTGGGCGGCCTGTACTTCGTGATGGACTACACCGGCGGCACCTGGACCAACAACGGCTTCGGCGACCGCGGCTGGCTGGCTATCGCCATCGTCATTTTTGCCCTCTGGAAACCCGCAAGAGCCATCTGGTGCTCCTTCGTGTTCGGCGGCTTATACATCTGCGCCGTGCTGATCCCGGGCCTTTCCTCCGCCGCGAAGGAAGTCATTAAGATGGCGCCTTATCTCGTTACCATTGTGGTGCTGGTGCTCTCCAGTGTCCATAACCGCCGCGAGAATCAGCCGCCGGCAAGCCTTGGCTTAAACTACTTCCGGGAAGACCGGTAAATACAGAACTCTTTGATAAGCCTAATCAGCTTATATCCCAAGAAGGTCCTGCGACACGAAATTCGCAGGGCCTTCTATTATTTGAGTGCTAAGTCATATATATTTTGACAATATAATGTGGCGAAACAAGGGGCGGTTCTGCATCTTGCCGCCTTATTGATATTTTCCGAAAATTTCCTCTGCCAGTACGGTAAGCCTGTCTTTTGCTTCCTGTGAATCCGCGGCAAAGCCATATTCTTTTACCTGTTTCCAGGTCATTCGCTGCGCCGCATGCTCCTGTATGATCTGCTCCTGCAGCGCCCGGATCCGGCTCTCATAAGCCGCGCTGTCCGGGCGGCTAAGCAATTCCTCCAGTTCCCGTTCTGCTGCCGAGTTTTCTTCCTGGGAAGGAATCAGAAAAACCTCCCTGTGTTCCGGTGAAAAAGCCGACGCGCAGGGGAAGGCATATAAAAACGTTCTCTTTGCTTCCTCAGACTGCCGGTATTCCAGCGGGTATTCCGGCCGGATCAGAAAAACCAGATATTCCGTCTGCTGACACATGGGCAGTGAATAATAGGGGCAGCTGATCCAGCCCGGTTCCTGCAGCGCTCCCGCAAACTCCTGACCGGCCGGACGCTGATAAAACAGGCAGGGTTCATAGATCCAGATAGTCTCTCCCTCCTGCAGCGCGCTCCCGCTTTTGATCACCTTTCGCACCCTGGCCGCCGAATACATATCCAGATTCTGACTCATCTTTCGCGCAAAAGGCTCGATGAGAAGGATCTCTGTTGCTTTACTTTCGAGATCCTCCAAAGCAGGAACCGTTTGCTGCTCGCTTCGATCAAAAATAAAATTGATCGTGAATTCATCCATTTCGGAATCGCTGACCGCCGGGATATCCGCTGTTTTGCTTCGTTTGATCAATCCCGCGATGAGCGCCGCGCCGGTCAAAAGAAAACAAACCAGCAGGACTGTTCTTCTGAATTTCATCCGTGAACTTCCTCCCTGCATTTGCCCTCTGCCACACGGAAGGTGCGGCTGCACAGTCCGGCAACATCTTCCTTCTGATGCGTGGCGATCAGGATCGTGCAGCCTCTTTGCTGCTCCTCCTGCATGATCTTCCGGAACAGTTCCACCGCATCATCGTCCAGACCATTGGTCGGCTCATCCAACAGCAAAAGCTGCGGGCTTTCCATGATTGCCTGCGCCAGAGCAAGCTTCTGTCTCATGCCCATTGAATAGGTACGGATCGGCCGTTTATCCTCCGGATCAAGCCCCACGCGTTCAAGGGCCTCCCGCATTTCCTCTTCTCCGATCTCGTTGCGGATCCGCGCGAGGAGGTCCAGATTCTCCATGGCGCTATACTGCGGCCACAGTTCCGTTTTTTCTATGATCAGGCCCATCTGATCCGGGAAGGCATCCTCCTTTGACAGATTTTTTCCGAAAACAATGACCTTCCCTCTTACCCTGATGAGTCCGGCAATCGCCCTCAGCAGCATGGTCTTCCCGGAACCGTTTCTCCCAAAAAAGCCATAGATCCCGCCGGCGTCCAGTTCCAGATCCACATGAGAAAGGACGTCTTTGCCTTTGATCTGTTTGCTCACATTTCTGAGAATGATTTTATTATCCATCGCACTTTCTCCCTCACAGGAAATCTGCTCGCTCGGCGAGCTTTAAGCCGGCGCCGAAAAGAATCAATATGCTTATTCCTGATAAAACGGCTGTCGTTTCAGGATGCATGCCGTCTATTCCGCGGTAAAACCAGGCAGAATAGTCTTGTAATGCTGCCGGGGCCTCATGCAGCAGAAGTGATGCGCGGCAGGGAAGAAAAACCCGCAAAACTGCTGTTGTCAGCCTTGTCCTTGGCGCAAAGGCCACAATCTGCGCTCCCATAGACAAAGCGGAGATGAGCAGGAAAACCAGACGCGAGTCAAGCAGCAGACAAAGGACAGCCGATGCGGACAGCAAAGCAAATCCAACTGCCGCCTTAGTGCAGAGAAGTTCAAGCAGGACTGCTGCCGCCCGCCCGATATTCATGCTGCGCAGCCCGATAAGATATCCCGCGGCGGTCTCCCCGAGCAGGATCATCAGCGCGTAACCGGCTCCGGAAACCAGCAGCAGAAGCTGCCTTCTCCGCCACCAGATCTTCCTTGTCCCCTCTCTGACAACAGACAGAACAGCAGCCGCCATGCAGTCCTTTGACTGATCGATGCCGAACAGGAAGCAGGCCATAAGAAACGGCAGGGTATTCACCAGGATCATAAGAAATCCTGAAAGATCCTCTGCGATCGGCATCCCGAAGCTCAGCAGCCAAAGCCCCTCCAGGCTTCCCGGACTGTAGCGGTTCCACCATAACGCAAGGATCGCACCGAGCGGAAACCCGATCCATACCCGTCTGAGGCTGCTGCGCAGCCATGGCGCGAGCCGTTTTCTCTGCCCGCCCTCAGGCAGTCTCTGCAGCCGGAAAGCCAGTCCTGCTTTTATCGCCAGGCAGACCGCTGCTAATATGAGGTCCTGTGCTGTTACGGTTCCTTTATGGAATAAGCGCAGAGACGTTCCGTAGAACAGGGAAAAATCGATGGGAAAAAGCATCTCCATGGCCTGCAGATAATCAAGGCTGAGGAGCAGGCCGAAAAGCAACGCGCTTCCATGACGCTTCACAAGCAGCAGATCCGCTGCCGACATCATAACGGCAAGGAGGATCAGATCAAGCAGCCAAAAGAAGGTGAGAACGATAACTGTTCCCGCATCCTTCCGCACGGTGATTCCCGCAGTTAGCAGCAAGACGCAGTGCGGAAGCCAGTAAATCAGTGTTTCCGCAAGCAGAGAGACGTTTCTGGCCCGCCGGAAGGCCTTCCGGCTGCCGAAACGCACCAAACTGTACTCATGGGAAAAAAAGCGGTTGCGGCTATCCTGAAAAACCAGAAACCCAAGGAGCAGGATGATGTGCAGCGCTCCCGAAATGCCGTAACGAAGGCCAATGTCTCTCGAAGAAGAAAGCTGCAGGATGATCAGGTAAAGCGCGTAAACTCCGCAGATAAGCCACAGGTCTTTTGCGCGAATAGGGAAAGCAATGTGTTTTTTCATAGCTCGTCCCTGTTCTTCAGCTTCATCAGTAAAAGCCACAAACTAAGCAAAAACGGCAGCAGCAGGGTAACGCCAATGACAAAAAATGCCGATGGATTCACGTTTTCGGATCTAAGCTGCAGCAGATCGATGGCGATCCATTCGCTTTTCCTCAGCGCACCAAGAATCAGATACAGCACTGCCGTGGCAAGCGACGGCAAAATGGCGACTACCACGGCATTTGGATGATAATACAGAGATACTGCATAGGTCAGCAGTGCCATTGCTCCGCAAAACAGGCCGATCAGCAAAAAATGCAGCAGCATATTGAGGACCGGCGCATTCAGGTAAAGCGAAGGGAACAGCATTTCAGAAAGAATTCCGGGAACAAAGTTCTGGAAGTAGTCTGTATAAACGCCGGAATACATGGCGGGTGACACAGATAAAATTCCCTGTCTTGGCACCGCCGCCAGGCAGAGCAGATAATTCAGAATAAAAGGATAAATTCCTACAGCAAAGCCGGAAACAAATGTTGCTGCCGCCTTGCTGATATAGTAGCGCGGTCTGCTGATCCTGGCCAGCGTCAGGCAGACGGCGTTATTCCTCTTCTCTTCATACCACGAACAGGCTGCCGGGAAGGAAGCCAGCACAGGGAGCAGCAGGAACAGCATCATTTGCCCGATCCCCGACTCATACAGCAGAGTGACATGCTCCGGAAGCACGCCAATCGCGTTGTTCTGTTCAAAAAAGACCGCGATAACAAAAGCCAGCACGGCAAGCACGGTGCTGGCCAGCACCGCTGCCCAGGTCAGGCGGTTCATCCAGACTTTCTTTAATTCAACACTGAACATAGCTTTCTCCCTGGATTAATTATAGCACCTCCCCCCCCATTTGCAAGGGAAACCGTTTTCTGCGGGCAGCAGCTTCCAGATCGCTTCTTTCCCGGCAAGGTTCTGTTCTGCCGCATAGGTAGACCATTCGCTGAGACGTCCTAAATACCATTTTGAGCCCTCGGTAAACAGAAGAAGGTCTTCCGAAGATCGATCTTTTAAATGATACACCGCATCCACCTGAAGGCTCTTTTCCCTTATGTGATATGGCTGACTTTGAACCGATCAATTTTAAAAGAGACTTTTTGCCGCTGATTATCCGTTCCTGTACAAGCTGCTTGAAGAAGGATGTATTACTTCCTATGAAGTAAAGTCCGGTGTGCGAATGCGGCGCTACTTCTACCACCTTGAAGACAGGGGAAAAGAGTATCTGTACGCCCTCAAAGAACAGTATTATTCCTTGACCGAAGGGATTCAAAGCATTTTAGATTAGGAGGGGAACTGCTAACCTGGCCCTGCCCTTCGCAGTCTTTTTTTACGCTTCTCTTGCAAAGCCGCGGAAGATATTTTATAATTTTCTCGTAAAATCTGCATATCGCGGAGGATCGTATTGATGAAAAAAGAAAAACAGCCGGCGTCCCGGATCGGTTATCAGTCCACCAAGAAGGAATATGTGGCATACTGCCTCTTCTTTCTGGGGCAGAACCTGCTCTGGGGCTATGCGGGCTATATTGAGACCTTCCTGACCGATATCGGCATTGCTGCGGCCGCTGCGGCCGCGATCCTGATCGTGCCGAAGATCTGGGACGCCGTGAACGATGTGCTGTTCGGCTATATCGTAGACCGTCACATGTTCAAAAACGGCCAGAAATTCATGCCCTGGGTGCGGATCGGCACCTCGGCTGTCGGGATCACCACGGTTGCCCTGTTCGCGATTCCGGAGGGCATCTCCTATACCGGCAAGATCGTCTGGTTTCTGGTCGCGTACATCCTCTTTGACCTGTGCTATACGATCCTGGACGCGCCGGCCTTTGCCGTGACCACCGTTATGACCTCCAACGTGCAGGAACGCACCGGGATCATTGCCGGCGGCAAGCTCTGGTCCATGGTGGGCGGCGTGGTCTCCACGGTCATCATCCCCATGATCCGTCCGAAGCTCGGCTGGCTGACCGCCTGCATCGTCTTCGTGGTGGTCTCCATCATTCTGATGATCCCCATGCTCTTTACCGTTAAGGAGCGGCATTCCGATGAAGTGCTGGCGACCGAAAATCCCACCTTCAAGGAAATGCTGAAGTATCTGAAGAGCAACAAATATCTGATCTTCGTGCTTTTGGCGATGCTGCTGCTGGGCCTTTCCAGCGTGGAACAGAAGATGGCGATCTACATGGGCCGCATCTGTCTGGGTCAGGAAAATATGGCCACCCTGATCGCGGGAGGCGTTGCTGTTTCCGTGATTACAGTCTGCGCCCTGGTTCCCGTGCTGTCCAAAAAATGGGATAAATTCAATGTGCTCTGCGCCGGCCTTGCTTTCGCCATCGTGATGGACATTGTCTGCTATTTTGTGGGCTACAGCAACCTGGTCGTGGCCCTGATCCTGATCATGTTAAAATGCACGGGGCTCGGCTTCTGGCAGGTCATCATCTATATGCTGATCGCGGATACCGTAGAGTACGGGACCTATAAATCCGGCACACGCGCGGCCGGCGTGACCTTCAGCCTGCAGGCCTTTATCGCCAAGTTGAAAAACGCCCTGATCGGCTCCATCGTGCTGCTCTCGCTCTCCTCAGTGGGCTTTGTGGAAGGGGAAAACGCCGTCCAGCCTGCGGGCGTGGAGAAAGGCGTCTGGGGCTTATTCAATCTGCTGCCGGCAGCCGGTTTCTCCCTTGCCCTGGTGATCCTTCTTCTGTTCTTCAAGCTGCGCAGCAAGGATGTGCAGACCATGTCGCGCTACAACAACGGCGAGATCAGCCGTAAGGACGCGGAAGAACTGCTTGGCGCGAAATACGGCCCTGCCGCTGAAAAATGATCGCTTCTGAGATAAAAACCGTAAACAGACCGGACGGAGAGATCTGCCGTCTGCAGCTCGTAAGGCTTCAGGACTGGGAAAGTCTTGATTTCCTGCGGCCGCAGCCTGCAGAAGACGCTCTGGCCGGTCTTCTGCGTATTTACCGGCAGTTTCTGGTCCCTGCGGCGCCGTGGATCTTCGGGCAGATAGCGCTCTTCCGGCTTCCCGAAGAAGGAAGCGTGCGGCAGCTTCCGGAACCTTCTGTTTTTTCCGGGGCAGAGAGCCTTTCTGCTCCGCAGGAGCGCCTTTTTGCCGCGGCGGCTGTTCTTAGGCAGGGCATGCAGCTTCGGCGCGGAAAGCCACGCTTTCTGACGGAAGAAGCAAAAAGCCTCTGGACGCATCTTTCTTCCTCAGGCTGTGCGGATACGGTCTGCGGCAGGCTTCCCTTCACCAAAATCCTTCCCGTCTCCGGGCAGATGGGCTTTCTCAGCGCATGCGAAAAGGACGCCTCCCTGAAAGTGAATGCGTCCTTCTTTATTATGGATCCCTTTGACTGCGCCGCGCCCTTTGACAGCATAGGCACGCCCTTCGGGCTCTGCGTGAAAGATGGGAGGGTCCTGAGCCCGCCGCTGTATGAGCGGGAAGCGCTGCTTGTAAAGAAAAACGGGGCTGTTTCGGTGCGTACGGTCTCGCTTAATGGGCTGACGATCAGGCTCTGCGGCAGGGTATTTGAGCCCGCAAAAAATGCAGAGGTCCTGACGCGTCTCAGCTGCAAAAAGACAAGGATGGGCGCCGTTCCGGAGCTTGTCATCACGGGAAACCGGGTGCGGGCGGTCAGCCTCACCGGCGGCCTCAGCGTCCCTGCTTCCGGCTTTGTGCTGCGCAGTCCGGGCCTTTACGGCCTTCCTGTTTCTCCGGGTGATCCGGTAACTTATCAAGGCCTGGAAGACATCCTTTTCGGCATACAGGTGGGAAGCAGCCTGCTGAAGGACGGCGCACGCAGCAAAGGCTTCCTTTCTCCCTTCTACAACATCCGCAGGCCGTGGAAGCCTGCCTTTCCGCCGAGCCTTTATCCTCTGGATTATGAAAAGGCCCGCGCCGCAAGGATCGCTCTTGGCGCGGACCGGGAAGGCAGGCCGATGCTTCTGTGGGCGGAAGGTGCCCCGAAGATCGGTCATCAAAAAGGAAAAACCAGCTGCGGCGCCTCCCTTTCCGAAATGGAGGAGTACTGCCTTGCCGCCGGCATGAAGCATGCAGTCAATCTGGACGGCGGCGGTTCCGCGCAGATCCTGATCGATAATCAAAGGCAGCTGGCCGTTTCCGACCGTCTGCCTGATGGCAGCGAACTTGAGCGGGCCGTCCCGCTGGGTCTCATTGTCCGGCAGACGTTCCGCGCTCCCTGATCAGCTGCGCGCCCGCGCTTTGTGCGCTGTGCAGCAGATCGGCAAGCCATTTTTTCGGCAGCTCCGCGAATTTCTGCCGGGTGATCTCGCTGCGGGCAAGCTCGATCAGCACGTCCCGGAAACGCTGCGCCGTGATCTCGTTTAAGTCTTCTGTTCCGTCTACACTGAGCGCCCGGAACAGCTCGTCAATAAAGATCTTCCGCTCTTCCATAGACATCTCTGTGATCCATTCATGCACGACGTCCATCATCTTGTCCGCAAGCTCACGCGGCCTGCCCTGCGAAAGCTTCCCGTGATCGATCAGCCAGGAGGCGAGGGCGTGCTGGCCGAGGCCTTCCGGCGCCATGCTGCGGATGATGCGGGTGTCTGTGATCTCCGGCTCAAAAAACTTGCCGACGATGTCAAATTCAGGGATCACGCGGGTGATCAGCGGCTCGATCCGCCTTAGCTTTTCATTGCTGATGATCTCCTCGCAGAAGCCCGGTCCGTCCAGCATGTAGATGTGGCTGACCCTCTGCAGTTCCTCGTCAGACAGATGCGCGGCTGCATAGATGACCTGATTGCCGCCTTTGGAGTGCCCTCCCATGATCCAGGTCTCTTCCTGCGGCAGGACAAAGCGCGCGTATTCTTCCGCCATGTGCTGGGCTGCCGTCTCCGTAAAGGAGATCATGCAGTCTTCTTTCCAGCCCGCCAGCGAGGAATCCGTCCCGCGGTAAGCCAGGAAGTTCATCCCGCCCCCGTCATGAAAGCTCATGGCAGCAAACTGCAGCGGCGGGTCCACCTGCAGCACGTCTTCATTATTGCGGACGGCAAGCTCGCCGAAGCGGCGCGAAGTACAGGCCTCGCGCAGGATCTCATCCGAGCTGAAGCGGTCGCTCAGCTTCTGTGCGGTGACAAGGCCGCTTTCAAAAAGAGGCAGAATATCTTTGACATACACCCTGTCATTCTCTGCAAAGACCGGCCTTAGATCATAGTAGGCGATCATGCAGAGGATCAGCGCATCCGCGTCTTTAAACGGGATCTGACCAAACTCGTAGTCCCCCATCCAGCGAATATAATCCACCAGATTTTCGTTCTCTGCGGCTGACAGGCCTGAACCCGAACCAAATGCCATAGTTTACTCCTTTAATCGTTCTCCGTGAAGACGAAGGACCGTCTCCACGCCTCGCAGCGTTTCTCTGCTACACAAGAATACCGGGGACAGCAAAGTGCTTCCCCGGTATTTCCCATGCAAAATAATCAGACCAGTTCCAGCTGGACCATCATGGCGGCGTCGCCGCGGCGAGGTCCGATCTTGGTGATGCGGGTATAACCGCCGGAACGGTTGACGTACTTCGGCGCGATCTCATCGAACATCTTCTCGACCAGATCGACTTCCACCATCTTGCGGCCCTTGGCGTCCGGCGTCTTTGCGCCATAGAGATACTTCAGCATCTCACGGCGGGCATGCAGGCGGGACGGGCTGTCCTTCTTGATGGTCTTTTCGATGGTCTCGTATTCGGTGACCTTCTTGCCGTCAACGACCGTCTTTACGCGGTTGCCGTCTTTATCCTTCTTCGCAACCTTGGCCTGAACGGTCACGGTCTCGAAGTTATCCTTTTCTCTTACGGCCAGCGCAATATACTTCTCTGCGATCCCTCTGACTTCCTTGGCGCGGGTCTCGGTCGTTTCGATCTTACCGTGCAGCAGCAAAGAAGTGGTCAGGCTCCTGAGCATCGCTTTACGCTGGCTGGCAGTTCTG
Organism: uncultured Lachnospiraceae bacterium; assembly: GCA_902803355.1. GTDB lineage: Bacteria > Bacillota > Clostridia > Lachnospirales > Lachnospiraceae > UBA6987. The sequence goes on from CADCPP010000040.1 coordinate 13,172, forward strand.
CCAAGCTTTCTGTAATGTGCCATTTTATTTCCTCCGAAATATTCCCTTATTGTTCGCTGCTCTTCAGCTCAAGCCCCAGCTCTTTCAGCTTTGCCAGGACTTCTTCCAGCGACTTGCGGCCCAGGTTCCGAACCTTCATCATATCTTCCGATGTATGATTGCACAGTTCTTCCACCGTATTGATCCCCGCTCTCTTCAGGCAGTTGAAGGAACGAACGGAAAGTTCCAGCTCGTCGATATTCATCTCCAGAACCTTTTCTTTCTCGGTGTTCGCCTTCTCGATCATGACCTCTTCCGACTTTGCGCTTTCGGAAAGGTTTATGAAGAGGGAGAGATGTTCGCTCATGACCTTGGCGGCCAGGCTTACCGCGTCATCGGGAGACAGGGTGCCGTTGGTCCACACTTCAAGGGTCAGCTTGTCAAAGTCGGTGATCTTCCCTACACGGGTGTTTTCCACGGTGGCATTGACCCGTTCGATAGGGGTGTAGATGGAATCTACCGCGATGGCACCGATGGGCATATCATCACTCTTATTGCGGTCCGCACTGACGTAACCGCGGCCCTTGGTGATGGTGATCTCCGCCGTGAAGCGGGTATCCGCGCCGCCGCTTAAGGTCGCAATGACCTGGTCGGGGTTCATGATCTCAAGATCATTGTCCAGTTTGATATCTGCCGCGGTCACAACACCTTCTCCGCTGACATCGATGTATCCCATCTTGGGCTCAACGGAATCACTGGTGCTCTTGATCGCCAGGCTCTTCAGGTTCAGGACGATCTCTGTCACATCCTCTTTCACGCCCGGGATCGTGGTAAACTCATGCAGCACGCCGCCAAATTTCACCTGGCTCACCGCCACTCCGGGAAGTGAGGAGAGCATGATCCTGCGCAGGGAATTGCCCAGCGTAATGCCATATCCTCTTTCCAGGGGCTCTACGACGAACCGACCATAGGTCTTGTCCTCGGAGATCTCAGCGATTTCAATATTGGGCTTTTCAAAATCTAACATGTGTGCTCCTTCCGGAATTTGTGCGGGTCCTACCCCAAATTACTTGGAGTACAACTCAACGATGAGCATCTCATTGACCGGAACATCGATCATCTCGCGGGTAGGCAGCTGGAGGACGGTCGCCTTGCGGTTTTCCAGATCGCTTTCCAGCCAGGCGGCAACGCCGCGGCCCTGCGTAGTCTCCACGATATCTTTGAAGCGCTGCGATTCCTTCGCGGCTTCCTTGATCTCGATCACATCACCGGCTTTTACCAGATAGGAAGGGATGTTGACGCACTTTCCGTTGACAAGCACTTCTCTGTGGTCTACGATCTGACGCGTCTCACGACGGGTACGGCCGAGACCGGCACGGAACAGCACATTATCCAGTCTCGTTTCCAGAAGGATCATCAGGTTTTCACCGACCATGCCCTTCATCATCGAGGCCTTTTCATAATAATTTCTAAACGGCTTTTCCAGAACACCGTAGATGAATTTGGCTTTCTGCTTCTCACGAAGCTGCAGGCCGTATTCACTGGTCTTCTTGTTGTTCTTTTTGGTATTTCTGTGTGACTTCTTGTCGATCCCAAGATAGACGGGGTCGAGGTCGAGAGCTCTGCATTCTTTTAATACGGGAACACGATTGACTGCCACTTTACTCTACCTCCATTATACTCTTCTGCGCTTCGGCGGACGGCATCCGTTGTGAGGAACGGGTGTTACATCCTGAATGCTGAGGACTTCAAGTCCTGCTGCCTGAAGTGCGCGGACCGCAGCTTCGCGGCCCGAACCGGGTCCTTTAACAAAAACGTCGACGGATTTCAATCCATGGATCAAAGCGGCTTTCGTAGCAGTTTCTGCTGCCATCTGTGCTGCATAAGGAGTTGATTTCCTTGAACCTCTAAAACCAAGGCCGCCGGCAGATGCCCACGATAACGCGTTGCCCTGAGTATCGGTC
>CADCPP010000041.1 GCA_902803355.1 uncultured Lachnospiraceae bacterium
CCGGAACACCAGCGGCGAAGGAACGGATCCCATCCCCATGATGGCGGACATGCAGGCATCCAGGCTTAAGACGCTGCCGGCATCGGTTCCGTCCTCGAATTTCGCGCGGTCCCGTCGCTTTGTCACGATATGCCCTTCGATCTCATAGCTTCCTGCGGGCAGGCCAGTATAGGCGGTCATGCCGCTCACTAACGCCATGCGGCCCCAGAATTCGTTGAAGGCCATCCGCAGCAGCGAAGGGTGGATATACTCGTCATTGTCAAAGCGGAGGGTGATAAAATTGGCGATATCCATGGAAGCGCCGATCAGGCCGGGATCCGTGATGGAAAACACCGGCATGTTGCGGAAGATGTCCGCACACCAGCGGGCTTTCCAGGCATAGCCCCAGCGGGCCGTGTCAAAATCGGCCATGGTATTGGACATGGCGACGATCACCTCATCGCACAGCGTCATGACAAACTCTTTGGCGCCTTCCAGTTCCGGGGAGATATTGACGATGCGGATCTTCCCGCCGGACAGCGCCTGATATTTTCGGAACAGCTCCACATCCGGCTTCTTCAGCGCGGCTTTATTGTGATACGCCGCCTGCTCGGGGTTCAGAAAAGGTCCCCGCATATCGAGGCCGAGCATCCGGGCACCGGGTCTTTCTTCCTTCATCCACTCTCCGGCCGCCTTGTAGGCTTCCGTCAGGATCTCATCATCGAAGGAATCGATCGCGCCGATATACGACGTGATGCCGTGTTTGATCAGATAATCGCCGATGGTTTCATAGGCTTCGTCGCAGGCATCGGACATATCATAGCCCATGGCGCCGTGCACCTCCAGGTCGATCAAGCCAGGGATCACAACGCTTCCCTGCGCGTCATAGACATCGTCATCCTGAAAGCCGGAGCGGTAGGGAAGGATCTCGGCGATGCGGCCGTCGCGGATCACAAGATCATGGTATTCAAAATCTTTTTCAAGAAGCAGCTTGCCGTTTGCGATCAGCATTTCCTTCAGATCCTTTTCATCGACTCCAGGGCTTCGCGGGCGGTTTCTGCCTCTTCGCCGTCTCCGGCTGCCGCCAGTTCATACAGACGGCGGGCTTCCTCAAGATCCTTCTTAACTCCCCTGCCGTTTTCATAGCAGTCACCCAGCAGAATGGCCGCTCCCATATCACCCATTTCCACGCCTTTGCGGTACCAGGGCAGGGCGTCCTTTTCGGATTTCGGGAAGCCGATGCCCTTTTCATAGCAAAGGCCCATAAAACGTGCGGCAGGCGCAAAGCCAAGCTCCAGCGCCTTATTCAGAAGCTCCATGGCCTTTTTGCCATTCGTCTGAGCGCCGGTGCCATACATATACATGGTGGCCAGATTGGTCATAGAGGCGGCATCGCCCTGATCGGCGGCCGCAGTCAGCCAGCGCATGGCCTGCTCATAGTCCTTCGGAAACAGAATGCCGTGAAGATATTTATACCCAAGCTCTGCCTGAGCAGGGCAGTAACCGCAGATCGCGGCCGTCATCAGGCTTAAGCCTGCAGATTGGATCTTGCTTTCTGAAAGGTATTTCTGATAGTCCTGATAGTGCTGTTCACCGGTCTTAGGCATCTTTGCAACCATCCTGTAACATCTTAAATTTAGCCTGGTCATTATAAATGATTCAGATTCAAAAAGCAAGCGCCAGAATCAATAACTTTCAACAACAAAGTGAAAGCCTTCCTGCACCTTCAAAGTCACGGCTGCCGGGGCAGAATCCGGATTGACACTGCCCTGAGATATGGGTATAATGGCAGCGAATTCCGTGTCAGTCTCATGTGCTGTACTTCCGTTTTGACAAGACCGCTGGCAGCGCCGGCGGTCTTATGATAAGTCAGAGGAGCAAAATGAATAAAACAGAAATCCTGATCCTCATTTTAGCTGCCGGCTTCCTGATCTATCTGATCTGGGAGGCCTTCTCCGCGCGCACGGACCGCAGAAAGATGATCCATGTGGTCTATGTCAACGGGACCCGGGGAAAGTCCACTGTTACCCGTATGATCGCAGCCGGCCTTACGGCAGGAGGCCATCACGTCATGTGCAAAACGACCGGTACGCTGCCCATTGCCATCTATCCCGACGGTCACCAGGAAGAGGTAAAGCGGCGCGGTCCGGCCAATATCCGCGAGCAGGTACGGTATCTGCATATCGCGGCAAAGGAAGGCGCAGATATTCTCGTCATCGAATGCATGGCGCTGCTGCCGGAATACCAGCGGGTCTCCGGGAAAAACATGCTGCGCTGCGATGTCGGCGTCATCACCAATGCAAGACTGGACCACATGGATGTGATGGGGGATACCCGCGAGGAGATCCTTAACTGCCTCATGGAGATGCTGCCGGAAAACGGCCAGATCTTCACGGCCGAGCAAGATTTTCCGGAAATTTTCCGGGAGCGCGCCGCAAAGCTCGGCAGTACGCTGACCATCTCCGCCCCTGACAGTCTGGGAGATCTTCCCGGCGCGGAAACGCTGGATTTCCCGGAAAACGTCGCTCTTGCCCTTGCCGTCTGCGAAGCGCTTGGCACAGAGCGGAAAACAGCCTATGAAGGGATCAAAGGCTTCATCCGCGATCCCTATGCGCTTGCTGTGTTCAAAGGAAACAATACCGTTTTTGTCAATGCGCTCTCCGCCAATGATGTCAGCTCCACACAGATGATTTACGATCAGGAACGAGGGAGCAAGGAGGAAGAGCTGGTGATCCTGATCAACAACCGGGGCGACCGCCCCGCGAGGGCACGGGATATGGCCCGTCTGGTCAAGGAAATGCAGCCTGCTGCAGTGTGGATCCTCGGCGATAATCAGCAGGCCCTGGAAGCCCTGTGCCGGAAGGCGGCACCGAAAGCGCGTCTTGCCTGTTATTCTCTGGCGGAAGATGTCCCTCTCTCCTCCGATACCCCCCGTCTGATCATGGCGGTCGGCAATATCAAGAACGAGGGAATACGCCTTGTTGAGCGGGTCAAAAAAGAAATGGAACTGACGAAAGGAGTCGGCTATGTACAGTGAGATCGTGATCGTCGGCATACTGATTGCCATCATTTATTCGGAGATCAGCGGATATTCCACGGGCGGCATGGTGGCTCCGGTGTATCTGGCCCTGAATCTGAAGGATCCCTGGCGGATCGCCTTCAGTTTTCTGGTCGTTCTACTGGTCTGGGGCGCCGACAAGCTGATCGGCAGGTTCCTGATCCTCTACGGTCGCCGCCTCTTTGCGATCAACGTCGTATTAAGCCTTGCCATCTCCGCCCTGATCGGGGCGATCGGCGTCTTTCCCTTCGGTATCCGCATGATCGGCTATATCGTCCCGGCACTGATCGTGCGGGATATCGAGCGGCAGGGCATCGTCAAAACCGGGCTTTCGCTTGGTATCGTGACCGCGCTTTGCGCGCTTGCGCTCCTGTGGGTCGGCATGCTATGAGAAGATTGCTGTTATTTTCCAGGCACGCTGTTTGCCTGCTGCTCGCCTCTCTTCTGCTCTGCGGCCTGCTTAGTGCCTGCGGGCAAAGCCAGGGGCAGGCAAAGCTCCCTGAGCGTAGCGAAGCGCAGACGGAATCTGAAACACAGGATCCGAATAAACTCCCCTATGCGGATGTCATGGAACAGGCTGCAGAGCTTCACAGCAAAGCAGCCGGTCTGATCCGGGAGGAGCGCCTTTCCCGCGGCATTCCGCTTTCCGAAGACGACAAACTGGGAATCGGACTGCTTGGCGAGGAATTTACCGCGATCATGACGACCTCCGCGGGCCTTCCCGAAAAGCGGACCTCGCAGCTGCCGGATTTTGCCGCCCTCTGCGTCCACCTGTTCAACCAGGCCGGTCTGAAGGCGGGTGATGCAGTCGGCGCCAACTTTTCCGGCTCGTATCCCGGCCTGAATCTCGCCGTTCTCTGCGCGGCCGAGGTGATGGGCCTTGACCTTCGCTACACGACCTCGGTCGGTTCTTCCGCCTACGGCGCCAATGTACCGCAGTACACCTTTCCGGAAATGGTCAAGACCGTCTGCGATGCCGGCCTCATCTCCCGAATGCCGATGCTGGTCACGCTCGGCGGCGGCGGAGACATGGGTCGCAACTATATCGGCTACGTGATCGAGGACCCGGATGATATCACTCTGATCGAAGAAATGATCGATCGCCTTAAGGCAAACGGACTAGTCCCAGCCGAGATCGAAAGCTATACGCAGGACATCAGCCTGCATGAGGAGCTCTACGGCGATATCCGGCTTTTTGTCAATGTGGGCGGCAACGGTCTCGGCCTCGGCGGTTCGGAGAACAGCTACATGCTGAAAGCCGGAAACGGCCTGCTGCAGCCGCGCGAGATCCAGATCACAGGCCGCAGCGGCCTGACGGAACGCTATCTGGCAAAGGGCATTCCGGCAGTTCACCTGCTGGCCGTCGGTCAGCTCTGTGAAGATAACGGCATCCCCTTCGATCCCGATGAGATCCCCGCGCCCGGAACCTCAGATGTTTATTTCAGGAGAGAGAAACCATGAAAAGTCGCAAACCGCTGTATTATGCTCTCCTGCTGCTGTTTCTTATCGCAGGAGCTGCCGTGATCTATATCACGGGAAACCGCGTGCGCCTGCCCTACGCAGATGAGATGGAGGAGGCCTCCCGCCTGCATGTCAAGGTCGTGGAAGCGGTCAGGAAAGAACGCCTTGCCCGCGGCTACGCCCTGGTTCCGGAGGATACGCTGCAGATCGGCCTGCTCGGCGAAGAGTTTACGCAGATCACCACCTCCGTCGGCAATCTTTCCGCGAAGCGCACCTCGCAGCTTCCGGATATGGCGGCCCTCTGCGTACGGCTTCTGCATGAAGCCGGAGTAAAAAAAGGCGACCGCATCGGTGCCTGCTTTTCGGCTTCCTTCCCCGGTGCCGACCTTGCGCTTCTCTGCGCTGCCGATGTGATGGGGCTTGACCTGATCTACAGCGCGACCATCGGCGCTTCTAACTACGGGGCTACGCTTCCCGGCTATGTGCTTCCGGAAATGATCCGGACCGCCGTGGATGCGGGTCTTCTGTCCACCTTGCCGCAGATGGTCTCGATGGGCGGGGACGGCGATAAGGGCGGCAACATGATCGGCTACTCGCTGGAAGAAACGGACGAGATCGAAGCCATGAAGCTGCGGCTTGCCGAAGAAGGCTTTGCTCTTTTGGAGTTTGACAGTTTCCCGGAAGATATCCGTTACCGGATGGACCAGATGGGTGAGATCGCCGCATTTATCAACGTAGGCGGCAATATTCTCGGCATCGGCGACGGCGAGGCAGTCCTCTCCTTCGGGCAGGGCCTGCTGGAAGCCTTTCACCCGCCGATCAATGAAAAAAGCGGCCTGGTGGAGCATTATCTGAATCTTGATATTCCGACGATCCATGTGCTGAATCTGAAGCAGCTGTGTGCTGAGATGGGGGTTCCCTTTGACCCGGTCAGCCTGCCTGAGATCGGAACCAGCCAGGTCTATTATTACCACGATTATTCCCGGCCGGCCATTGCGGCGATCGGCGTGATCGCCCTTGCGGCCTCCGTTCTGATCGAGGTGGATGACAAAAAGAGAAAGCTGTCTGCGCACTGACGCAGGCAGCTTTCTCTTTTACCGGCTTCGGGATGTCTTTGCGGGCGCACACGGTGCCCGCGGCTTTTCCCTGCCTTAGATCGTTTCCGGTTCGGGATAATTGATCCCGCGGGTATCCACCGTTACTTTTCTGATGACGACCGGACGGATGGGACGGTTGTTCCAGGGATTCGTGCGGACGTTTTCCGCCTTATGCACAGCCGCGATCCCTTCGATCACCTTCCCGAAGGCCGCGTATTCCCCGTCAAGATGCGGAGCAGCTGCGACCATCACAAAGAACTGGCTGCCGGCGCTGTCCGGATCCATGGCACGCGCCATGCTGAGCACGCCTTCGGTATGTCTGAGCTCATTGGCAAAGCCGTTGGAGGCAAATTCGCCTTTGATGCCGTAGCCGGGGCCGCCGGTGCCGTTGCCGTCCGGATCGCCGCCCTGGATCATAAAGCCGGGAATGATGCGGTGGAAAGTCAGGCCGTCGTAAAAGCCCTTTTTTACCAGGGAGATAAAATTATTGACCGTATTCGGCGCCACTTCCGGGTACAGTTCCGCGCGGAAGATATCGCCGTTTTCCATTTCAAACGTGACAAGGGGGTTCGTCATCTCTGATCTCCTTTCTTGTTTGCAGGATCACCTGCCTTGAACAGACCCCGACAGTATAGCATGTCCGCCGGGAATTGTCACCCATTTAAATGCAATTCGGCACTTGACATGACATATATTTCAATTTATAGTTTTCATATATCAGAATTTATATTTTTTCATTCTTTTATGCCTGAGGAGGTCTGAGATGAAGTGCCTGGTGATCGATTACATTGACGAAGAGGTCTTCCGTGAATTTAAAAAATACATGGACGTGGATCTGATGATGCTGCCGACCAAGCAAACCCTGACCAGGATCATAGCGCCCTACGATATCCTGATCATGCGCGTCGATCCGGAGATCGATGAGAGCGTGCTTGAGGCCGCAAAAAACCTCAAATTCATCGGTGTCTGCTCAACCGGTCTGAATCATATCGATCAGGAAGCCGCAAAAAAACGGGGGATCCTGATCCAGAATTCCCCCGGCATGAACGCGAACGCCGTGGCAGAGCTCACCCTGTGCAAGATGCTGGAGCTTGCCCGCAGCACCATCCAGTCCAATTACGAGGTACAGTACCGAAGCCAGTGGAACAAATATAAATATCTGGGGATCGAACTGGCCGGCAAGACCGTCGGGATCATCGGCTTCGGCAGCATCGGGCAGCGCGTGGGCGAGCTGGCAAGGGTATTCGGCATGACTGTTCTGGCCTACAACCCGCACAATCGTCCGGCTGAGTATTTCACCGAGCGCGGCGCGGAAGCCTCGGATCTGGAAGGGATCCTGCGCCGCAGCGACTTTATCACCATCCATGCACCGCTTAACGATGAGACCTGCGGCATGATCTCTGCCGAAGAGATCGTGCGCATGAAGCCCGGTGCCTTCGTCCTCAACATGAGCCGCGGCGGCATCGTGGTTGAGCAGGATATGTACGCCGCTCTGATCTCCGGTCAGCTGGGTGGCTATGCCGCAGACGTGATGGAGCAGGAGCTTGCCGGTCAGAGGGCCGCCATGTCTTCTCCTCTTATCGGCTGTGACCGCTTCATCGTATCACCGCACTCCGGCGGTCAGACCAGGGATTCCGTTTATAGGATCAGCCGCTTCATCTTCGATAGATGCAATGAAGCGCTGCATTTCACATAAGAGTTAAAAAGGCAGAGGATCATTATGCAGGAGCTGTATACCAAAGAAGCTATATCGATTCCTGATATTCCCTGGAATGTCTATCCAAGACCGCAGATGAAGCGCCGCCGCTGGCTTTGCCTGAACGGGATGTGGCAGCTTTCCGCAGGTGGAGAAAGCAGCCGGATCCGCGTGCCTTTCTGCGCCGAGAGCCTGCTGTCCGGGATCAAAACACCGCCGAATATCGGAGAGACCTTCCGCTGCAGCCGCAGTTTTTCCGTGCCTGAAGCCTGGGACGGAAGCCGTGTGCTCCTGCACTTCGGCGCGGTCATGCGTAAGGCGGCTGTATATGTCAACGGCAAAGTAGTCTGCCGCCACGAAAACGGTTATCTTCCCTTCTCCGCAGACATTACCGGCGCTCTCCGTCCGGGGGAAAATGAGCTTTCGGTGGAGATCGTCAACGACCTTGATCCGCGGTATCCCCTTGGAAAGCAGAGCAAAAAGCGGGGCGGAATGTGGTATACGCCCTGCTCCGGGATCTGGCAGACTGTCTGGCTGGAACCGGTCCCGGAAAACTATATTCGTTCTCTGAAGATCACAAACGGCATTGACTGGGCAGAGATCGAAGCAGAAGGACCGGGTGCCGGCACTGTCACACTTGAAGGGAAAACCTATCCTCTTGAAGGCGGCAAGGCAAGGATCCTCCTGCAGGATCCTCATCTCTGGAGCCCGGAAGATCCCTATCTGTACCGCTTCACCCTCTCCTGTGGGGAAGACTGCATCGAGTCCTATTTTGCCCTGCGGACACTGTCCACAGAGACCATAGACGGGATCCCGCGCCTGTGTCTGAACGGGAAGCCGTATTTCTTCAACGGGCTTTTAGATCAGGGGTACTGGAGCGACGGCCTCTATACGCCTGCTTCACCCGAAGCCTACGAAAAAGACATCCTCGCGATGAAGTCGCTTGGCTTCACTATGCTGCGCAAACATATCAAGATCGAGCCGGAGCAGTTTTACTACGACTGCGACCGGCTCGGAATGATCGTATTTCAGGATATGGTCAATAACGGCAGATACCGCTTCCTGCGCGACACTGCTCTGCCGACGATCGGCCTTCAGAAACTGAAGGACGGCCGACTGAACAAAGATCCGCAGACAAGAAAGATCTTTGCGGAAAGCATGGAAGCTACTGTCCGGCTGCTTCAGAATCACCCTTGTATCTGTCTGTGGACGATCTTTAACGAGGGCTGGGGACAATTTCGCGCCGATGACCAGTATAAGGCGCTGAAGGCGCTTGACGGCAGCCGCTTCATTGACAGCACCTCGGGATGGTTCCGCGAGACTCTCTCCGATGTGGACAGCCGGCATATTTATTTCGGGAAGCTCCGGCTTGGAAAGGACAAGCGGCCGCAGCTGCTCTCCGAATTCGGCGGCTATGTCTGGAAGATCCCTGAGCACAGCTTCAACACGGAAAAGACCTACGGCTACCGCATTTTTGCGGAAAGAGACCGGTATGTACAGGGGCTGCGGAGCCTCTACAGCAGCCTGATCCCCTTAGTAAAGGAAGGTCTTTGCGGCGCCGTTTACACCCAGGTCTCCGACGTGGAGGACGAGACCAACGGCCTGTTCACCTTCGACCGCGCCGTCTTAAAGCTTGAGCCGGATGACCTTAAGGATCTCATGGAGCAGCTTACTCTCCGGCCTTGATCTCTTCAAACATCGTCCGGACGGAAGGCGCATTTTTGGTCAGTCTCTTGATGCTGACCTCCTCCAGCTTATTGTTCGCCGTATTCAGGTGGTTTTCGGACTTCACCAGGTTCTCCCTGATCTTGGTCAGCGCGGAGATTGCGTTATCGATGCCCTTGATGGCATCGTCAAAGCGCGCGCTGGCCTGCCCGAAGCTGTAGGCAAAGCTGTCTTTGAAGGCAGACAAATTCTCTTCGAAATGGTAGAGGTCAAGCTGCTGGTTCTGCACATCCGCAAGCTTCTTTCGGTATTCCAGCGAATTCAGCGCGGCATTCCGCAGCAGTGAAATGATCGGGATAAAGAACTGAGGCCGTATCACGAACATCTTCGGATAGCGGTAGGAAACGTCCACGATGCCGTTATTGTACAGCTCATTATCGCTTTCCAGGAGCGTGACCAGCACCGCGTATTCGCAGTTTTTTTCATTGCGGTCTTTGTCCAGTTCCTTAAAAAAGTCCTCGTTCTTGTGCTTTGAGGCGGTCGTATCCATTTCGTTTTTCATTTCGAACATGATGGAGATGAACTCCGTTCCGTCCGAGGATTCTCTGAAGATAAAATCGCCCTTGCTGCCGGTCTTCGCGTCGTTGTCCTTTTCAAAGTAGGCATTCGGAAAAGCGGTCATGCGGATCTGATTGAACTGTGTCAGGCAATGCTGCTCCAGGCTCTCTCCCACCATTTTGGTCGACTGTCTGGCCTTGAAATCCTTCAGGCGCTCGATCTCTTCCTCCCGGAGTTTCATTTCGTTCCTGTACTTCTCGAGCAAGTTGGTCTCCTTGAGGGCGCTTTCCTTCTGCTGCAGGACAAGGTCGTTCTGCAGCTTTGTGATCTCTGCCCCTCTGTCGGACAGTTCTCTGTCCTTTTCCTGGACCGCCTCGGAAACAGCAAGCTTTTTCTCGGTCTCCGCCTTCTCAAGCTGAGCCTTCAGCCGCTCGATCTCGCGTTCTCTGTCCGAGAGCACCGCATCCTTCTTCAGCAATTCTTCCCGATGGACCTTTTCCTGTGTCATGCGCGCTACGGCAAGATCGCTCTCCCGTTTCTGAGACAGCTCTTCCTCCCTGCGCGATAATTCTTTTTCAAATTCTCTGTCCCGGACCTGCTGAAGGATCTGGGCATAGCCGGTATCATCCACCTGAAAGACCTTGCCGCAGTTCGGGCATTTGATCTCCTGCATACGAACACCTCTTTATTTCTTGATGCGCAGCATTCCGCTGCCGCATGAGTTTATCCTAAGTTTATCGTTAAGATTTACCATTGATCTGTCGTTGCGACTGTCGGATCAGCTTTGAGTATAAATATTTGTCACTATTCCATCTTTCACATCCATGTGAAAAAGTTCACAGGCTGCCTCGCTGAAGACCCATTTACAGAAGGCGAAATAATCTCCCAAGGACTCCCAACTGGTATTCACTAGGGCAGGCGAAACAGGGACCCGGAGGATCTCCCCAGTCTGGTTGTAAAGGACACGCTCATTAGCACTGTTAATAAAAGCAAGAGCGAACGTCGTTTCGATGTAATCCTTTGTAAACTTAATGTACCGTCCGCTGGACTTCAAGGTGGCTGTCACTTCCTGACCTGCTTGATAATCCACCTCCAATGCATCCAGATTGTTTCCGCCTTTGAACTTTAATTCCGAGACTTCCTGCAAAGCTTCCCACAAGCTGTAAATTCCGTCTTCCCAGGCAGTGTCAACTGCGTCATTCGGATTCAGGGAAATGCTTTCGATGGTAAAGCCCAGCTCATTTTCCGCAGGGATAAGTGTAATAACGAGCTCATCGGTCGGAACATTGTTAAAGGGTTCGAAAACCTCAGCATACAGCAAGGCTTTTCCATCCGAAAGCACCAGATCCTTATCTTTTGCCCCCGGTGCTTCTCCCATCATCGGCACGCAGAGATAAAGGCCTTTCTCGTTCCAGATGCACATGGAGCAATTGCTGCTGTCATAGCTCTCGGGGAAATCATTTTTGCCGATCTCCAGATCAAGCAGCGCCTTCAGCGTACGCACGATCTCTTCCTGATTCGTCAGACAGTATCTCACATCGTTCTGCGCGTCATAAGTGCCTTCGAAGGTCCTTTCCCGCAGCAGCTCATCGTTCAGATAGCAATACTGGAACAAAGCGCCGTCTGTTTTCAGTTTGAAGCGGGCAGCCGCCTCGCTCCTGCTCAGTTCCGCGCTGCCATAAAGGCCGTTGTCCGAACCTCTCTGCAGAACCGCATAGGCCAGATCCGTGACATGCTTTTTATACGGCTCGATATTCTCTTTGGTGAATGCCGGAGCCGGAGCTTCGGCAGATTCAGCTTCCGTTGTCGTTTCCGCAGGAGCGGTCGTGGTCTCCCTTGCTTTCTCGGAAGTGTCTTCACTGGCAGACTCGCGCGGGTCATCACTTTCTCTATCGGAAGTGGTTTTCTGAACGGATTCGTCCGGGGCACTGTCCGTCTGCTTTTGAATGCTTTTGCCGCAGGCCGACAGAGTCAGCGCCAGCAGAAGGACAATAACGGTCCATGACAGTTTCTTCATATAAACTCCTTTCCGGCTGCCTTATCAGGGATGATCCCTTGCATAAAAAGCAGCTCCGGTAAAGATCTATCGTCTCCGATTACCGCACCATTATTATACAGAGAATGCTCCGATTTGTCTACATTCCGGGCTTATATCAAAAATGACAACGCATTGCGGCTGCTCCTGCCCAGAAAAAGATACCACCCTCGTGCCGCACGTGCACAAGGGTGGCTGTTCATCTGATCTGGCGCTGCATTATACAGTGCACTTTTAATGGCTCATGGCCGGATGGCCAGGCTGCAGTATTTCTTAAAACTTGTCTGCCAGGGCCTTTGCCTGTGCGATCCCATCGGTCTTATCAATATCTCCCACAGAGAATACACCGGGGACCAGGACCTCTCCCACTACGGTCCACTTGTTGAGGGCAGCCGTCCGCTCAAAGGGGATGCGTACACCGTCCAGTATGGCGGCATCCTCCTCTTCACAGCAGGTGATCAGGGCACACTCTTTGCCAAAGAACTGATCCGCCTTGCCGCCGATCACGAAGCTGAACGTTTTATCGATCACGGCCTTGATCTGGGAAGGAACGGAATACCAGTAGACCGGACAGGAAAACACCAGCGCGTCTGCGGCGAGAATATCATCTGCGATGAGGTTGAAATCATCATCAAAGCTGCAGGGCTTGCCGGTCTTATAGCAGGTCTGACAGCCGTGGCAGAAGTTAAGCTTCAGCTTTGTGGTGTCAATGACCTTTACCTCATTGCCCCTCGCCTCCGCGGCCTCTGCAAAGGCCTGGGCCATGCGGTTGCTGTTGCCGCCCTGCCTCGCGCTTCCGGTCAAAACTACGATCTTTTTACTCATGGGTTGGTCCTCCTGTATGACGGATGTTCTTGAATTGACTTTCTATTGATCAGATGGTATCATAAAGCCGGAAGCAGTGCAAGTACTGATAATTATGTTAGGTACTAACTTTGAGGTAAGTGTATGAGTGTCAGAAACATCGCAGAAGCAGATTTCAGTGAGACCGGTTACAGCTACACGCTTTCCCTGATCGCGGGAAAGTACAAGCCCATCGTGCTCTACTGCCTGATGGAGTATGAGCCGGTGCGTTTCAATGAGATGCGTCGTTATGTGGGCGGCATTTCGGATAAAACACTGAGCCAGACGCTCAAGGAATTAGAGCATGACGGCCTTGTTCACCGGGAAATGTATCCGGAGATCCCGCCAAAGGTAGAGTACTCTCTTACGGAACGCGGCCACTCTCTCGTCGCGGTGCTTGATCAGCTCTGTATCTGGGGAGAAGCCAATCGCCCGATACCGGGACCTTAATCAGTCAATTGAAAGAAAAAGGAATTGTTCATAGAAAAAGACGTTTTGAATCTAAATATCTCGAAAGTGCTTGATTTTCACCTCGTAGTATCATATTATTGTACTGCGAGGTGAAAATATGATAAAAACAACGGCTATGCTTTTAGAAGAACTGAAGGACTATGCTTCCCCCAAGGCAAAGCTGTCCCGTA
>CADCPP010000042.1 GCA_902803355.1 uncultured Lachnospiraceae bacterium
AAGCGATCAGGATGACGACCGTATAGCCGCGGAGGGCGGGCGAGAGCGAGGAAAAGATGATAAGGGCGAGCGCGGCGGCAAGAAAGATCGTGTAGCTGAGCTTCAGCTTCCGCGCGGAGGAGGCGCTTGTTTCCGCCTGAGGCGGCCCGTCTCCGGTGGCTTCGCGGACCCTCTTATCGTGCTCGAAGGTCAGGCTCGCGGCAGGCGACTTCCGGATCTTCTTCACATACAGGAAGAGGAAGGCCATGAGAAGGCCGAACATGACAAGGAAGATCACGATCCTGAACCAGATGTGCTCCATGGGATTGGCGCCGCTGATCTCGGAGGCAAGGAGCACGGTGAAGGGGTTCGTGACCGCGCCCGCGAATCCGAAGCCGCAGGCGAGGATGCAGCAGACAAAGCCGGTAAAGGAGTCAAAGCCGGCCGACAGGCAGAGCGCGCAGACGATCGGCAGCATCGTGAGCATCTCTTCAAAGAGGCCCAGGAAGGCGCCGAAGCAGTAGAAGAGGGCGGACATGAGGATGAGCAGGAGGCTTTTGCGCTCACGAAAGCGCGCGGAGACCGCATCCACAAGCGTCCGGATGCCGCCCACGTCGTTCATGACCTGAAAGGCGGCCGAGACCACAAAGAGAAAGAGCGAGAGCATAAGGAGCGAGAGCCCGTCGCCTGAGAAAAACACAAGGACCGGGGCAAGCAGGCCCTGCCAGATCGGAATGCCGCCCTGATCGTCCAGACGGATGTAGTCAAGATAGTTTGTCTCCCCGTTTTCGAGCGTGCCGAAGGCGCCCTTCGGAAGGACGTAGGTCAGGACGATGGAAACGATGAGCAGTCCCAGCAGAAGGCAGCAGACCTGCACGAAGGACTTCTCGGAGATGCTGATGAGCGTGCGTTCTTTAGGCTTCTTCATGGGAACGTTCTCCTTTCGGGGCGGCACGGCGCTTTTCTGCCATCATATCGACCAGCAGGGCCCAGCGGGCACACTGGCTGCGGTCCTTTTCCGGATAGAAATAATGCAGCTCGCCGTCATAGTAGAGCTCAAACTCCTCCCCGCAGGAGAAGGCAAGCGCCGGGATCTCGGTCATGGGGATCTCAAAATATTTCTCCCCGGAGCGGTAGCGGAAGGCTTCATTGTCGAGGAAGCATTCGCCGTTTTCATAGCGGATCGGGCCGCGGTCTTTGCCGAAGATCTTCGTCTTTACGGCGGTGTGCAGGGAAACGTGGTCCAGATCCTTTTCTTCCTGCGCCTTGATCGCGTCATAGTAAGCCGGGATAGACTCCGGTCCTGTCTCGAAATGATAATGCACATCCAGCCGGTGCCGGCTGCCGCAGGCATGACAGATCAGCTCGTTCCCCACGCCCTCTGTCTGATAGAGGGCGCCGCAGTCCGCGCAGCGGTAGAGCAGCTGCTCCAGTCCCTTGGCCTTATCTTTCTGCGGATAGACCGTGCTCATATGGTCTGCGGCACTTCCGGAAAGCGCTTCGGTAATGATCTGCTCCAGCTCGTTCTCGCTCATTTCCTTCAGCTCCTGCGGCGTCAGCACACGCTTTACACTCAGGCGGATATCGGAGGGATAGCGCCTCTTTCTCCACTTCGGGTGGGAATAGTAAGCACCCTCGATATGCACCAGGACGAGGGGCGTCTTCAGCAGCTTGTACAGTCCTGCGCCGCTTTCCACGAGGGGATTGGTGCGGCCATCGGGGGAAAGGCGTCCTTCCGGAAAGATCATGACGGGATAGCCCTTCCGGAGCATGCGCAGGATGCCCATAACGGTGCCGCTGTCACGGGTAAAGAGCTTCTTGGAGAGGAAGCCCGCTTTTTTTGTGGCGGCGCCGATGATCGGCCGGTTGGTGTAATATTCGTTGGCGAGGATGCTCGGATTCTTCGGATGCGCCATCTGTGAGACATAGCAGAAATCCTCGGAGCATTCGTGATTGATGAGGATCACGTAGGGGGGATCAACGCTTTTCAGCAGCTCGTCATCGATCGTAAGGCGCTGCCTTCTGGTGAAAAGTGTCCTGGCCAGGAAGAAGATGAAGGCATACATCATGGAATCCGGCGTGCCGTCGCCCTCGCGGAAAATGAAGCGCTTGATAAAGAGCAGGACGAGCACGATGAGCGCCGCCGCAAGGACGAGGAGGATGAGGATCAGCAGCCACAGCGGCAGGTCGTTCATCAAAAAGGCGGCGCCGGCGGCGCCCATGCCGTTGGAGACGAGAATGGACGGGATCACGCCGGTGGCGATCGTCAGGATATATTTGGAATAAGGGAGCTTCGTGCTGCTGCCGTAATAGCAGATGGCGCCGAAGGGGATGAAGGGCATGAAAAAGAGCAGATAGAGCAGGAGGACGGTGTTGCGATCCCGCACGTTCCGGGAGAGGCGTTCGATCGCGCCGCGCCGTTTTTCGAAGGCGAAGCTGCTGAGCTTGAAGAAACGCACAAGGGCGAAGATGATGGTCGCGCCAAGGCACACGCCGAGATCGCAGAGCAGGATGGCTGCCCAGAGCGGATAGGCAAGACCCGCGGAGATCTGGATAAACTC
>CADCPP010000043.1 GCA_902803355.1 uncultured Lachnospiraceae bacterium
AGGAAGAATATGCAGTATTCAGAAAAGCTGAATGGCTTCTGGGAAGAGGGCTATCACTATTATCTGGAATTTCGCGGCGCCATGCTTACGGTGCGCAGCTATGACCGCAGCATCGTCCTGGAGACGGAGGTCTCCTACGACGCTGACGCCCTCGAGCGGGGCGAAAGGACGCTTATCAATCTTAAGGATCCTGTGCTTTCCCGCTCGCTCACCGGCGAGATGATGACTGAGATCGGCGAACTTGCCTGGGAAAACGGCGAGCTGAAATTCCTGTATCACTATCCCATTCTCGGGGATAAGGTCTATACGCTTCACAAGGTGGATCACGGCCCGTTTGCGCATATTATCCTGCGGGATGACGAGTATCTGGACAGGCTTCAGGGCAGTTGGACCGACTGGAGCTTCCGGGATAAAAAAGACTACCCTTCCCGCGAACTCGTCATCAAAGGCAGCCGCTTAAGCTGGGGCGTCTGGGGCGGCGGCGCGTTTCATGTGATCAGCTATGCCTATTCTCCGGAGCGCGTCCTGATCACGCCGGAGGACCTGACAAAATCGAATTTCGGCAGCTTCACGCAGATCGAAGTTAAGCCGGACATGCTGTTGACGCATATGATCATCTATGACATGGACACGCCGACGACGGTCTTTGCCCGGGAAGACATGCTGGACAAAATCGAAGTCCCGGACTCGGCCAAACGGGCGCCGCGCAGCACGATGATGGCTCCAGAGCCTGACGGTCCGATGAACATGGGCATGGGCAGCATCTTCGGCATGGGCATGATGCCTCAGCCGTCTGTCCGGCCCGCGGGAACGGCTGTGCCGAACCCGGCACCTGCGCCGGATCCGGCGGCGAAACAGGGGCCAACCATTTTGGATGACGGCAGTACTTTCTGCCCCGATTGCGGCACGAAGCTGGAGCCGCCGATCCCGAAATTCTGCCCGAACTGCGGGGCAGCCATCAGGAAGTAAGCGTAAATGTTCAACAATCTTTGTATCCGGACAAAAAAGGACCTGGAAGAAGCCGTGGAGGAATACGGCTTCCTGCCGCTATTTGCGAATTCCGTTCCCGGCTTTTCCGTGGAAGAGCATGCCGTGCCGGAGGTCTGGTATTCGGAGGGGAGCAGCGACTGGCCCGTATGGGACTGGAAGGGGCCGGTGATCCGTGAGTGCGGCTGTGCCTACGGGAAGTTTTTTGAGAAGAGAGCTGTTTTCATCAGCCGGGAATGGTTTCCGGACTTTGCCAACTGGCGGCGTGACGGTTATGATTTTGATGCCCGCTGGGATGACGGACTTGCCTCCTATGCCGACCGGGATCTCTACGGGCTGCTGGAAGCGAATGCGCCCATTGTCTCAACGGCCCTGAAAAAGCTCGGCGATTACCGCAAGGGCGGCCGCAGCGGCTTCGAGACCTCCATGACCCGCCTGCAGGCGCAGGGCTATGTACTGATCAGTGATTTTGTCTACGCAAAGGCAAAGGACGGCAGAGAGTACGGCTGGGGCCTTGCGCAGTATTCTACGCCCGAGCGCTTTTTCGGGCCTTCCTTCCGGGAAAACGTCTACAGCCGGACCCCGGAGGAGTCTTACGCGAGGATCCTTGCGCATCTTCGGGAGATCCTCCCGCAGGCTGAAGAAGGGCAGCTTAAGCGCCTGCTCAGGCAGTAGAATGACATATTTTCGTGACTGAAGAGCTTACACTACATGGCTAAAGGACAAAACAACACAGACAGAGAGAAGATCTTTGCCGAGATGCCCATCGGCAGGGCGCTGTATGCCATGGCGGCCCCGACGGTCATCAGCCAGCTGATCAATCTCATCTATAATATGGTCGATGCCTTCTACATCGGAAGGACAGGAGACCCCTACAAGATGGCGGCGACTACGGTCACCATCTCTCTTGTCATGCTGACTGTTGCCGCAGGGAACCTCTTCGGGATCGGCGGAGGGAGCCTGCTGGCGCGGCTGATGGGGCTCGGAAAACGGGAAGAGGCAAGAACAGTCAGTAGTTTTGCGTTTTATGCGGCGGCAGGAGCGGCTTCCCTGTATGCACTGCTCGTGGGGCTCTTCCGCGAGCCTCTGCTTCGCTTTCTGGGCGCCTCCGACCGGACGATCGCCTACGCCTCTTCCTACGCGCTCATCGTGATCGTGATCGGGGTGCTGCCGAGCATGCTTTCCATGGTGCTGGCGCATCTGCTGCGAAACGCCGGCTGCGCGAAGGAGGCAAGTCTTGGGCTTTCCGGCGGCGGGATCCTGAACATCCTCCTCGACCCGCTGTTCATGTTTGTGATCCTGCCAAGAGGCATGGAGGTGACCGGTGCGGCGATCGCAACGGCCCTCTCGAATACGGCATCTTTTCTCTATCTGCTGTTTGTTTACCGCAGGATGGGCAAGGCCGCGCCGCTTGGTCTCCGCCTTAGGGAAGCCCGCGCGGCGAGCCGGGAAAACCGGCGCAGCATCTTCAGCGTGGGCATCCCTTCTGCCCTGCAGCTTGCCCTTTTTGACCTTGCCGGGATCTGCGCGAACAAGCTGGCGGCAGCGCACAGCGACTTATGCCTGGCCGGGCTCGGCATCGTCATGAAGATCGAGCGCATCCCGAACGCCGTGAATATCGGGATCTGCCAGGGCATGATGCCGATCGTGGCCTACAATTACTCCGCGGGAAATCATGCGCGCATGCGGGAGACCCTGCGCACGGCAAGGATGGCCGGCCTCCTGATCTCGGGGGCAAGCGTCATTCTGCTGGAGATCTTTGCCAGACCCGTTTCCCGGCTTTTCTTAAGCAGCTCGGCAGGAGAAGCAGAGGCCGCGCTCACGACCCTGGGGATCGCGGCGCTGTTTCTCAGGATCCGGGCGCTTGCCTCACCCGGCCAGTTCCTTTGCTACAATACGTCCTTCGGCATGCAGGCGATCGGGGAGGGAGCAGCCCCGCTTGTTCTGGCCTGCGTGCGCGAGCTGCTCTTGTATATGCCGCTCATGTTCCTGCTGGATAGCCTTTTCGGCGAGGTCGGCCTTGCGGCGGCGCTCCCGGCAGGAGAGTGGCTGACAGCTGTCTTTGCGGTTATTTTGCTGCGGCGCGTGCTGAAAAAGAAAAAGCTGTAAGCAGCGGAGGCGGTATTTATCATGCCGGAAAGAGGGAAGACCATGCAGAATAAAAAGATCCGTCCTCTTCGTGTCAAGATCACCTGGACTATTGTCGTGATTGTCGTGCTCGCACTGCTTGGTGTGGGAGTGGTTTTTCTGGTCAGCACCAACAGGTTTTCGAAAACGCTGCTCGGTTCGAACAGACAGATGTCCCAGACGTCGCGCGACATGTCGTCCTCCTCAATGGAGGAACTGAGCCGCCTGCGCCTTCAGGAGCTGGCGGAGGATAAGGCGGAACTGGCTGACCGCATGTTCTATGAATTTGAACGGGCAGTCAGAATGGCCGCCTCCGCTGCGGAGAAGCTCTATGACGATCCGGACGCCTATCCCGAACGGGATGTGGCTGTTCCCGACGCTGCCAATGACGGCAAGCTGACCCTGCAGGTCCTGTTTGCGACCGGCGTGGATCCCGAGAACGAAGCCATCGCGAAGGAAGTACGTCTGCTTGGCAATCTGCAGGAGCTGCTTTATTCGATCAATGCCAACGATGAAAGCATTGCCTCCAATTATTTCGCCTCGGAAAGCGGCATTATGATCCAGGCAGACTACATTTCCGCGAAAAAGTTTGATGAACAGGGAAATCTGATGCCTCTGGATGCGAAGGACAGGCCCTGGTATGCCGGGGCAAAAGAGAGCGGAAAGCTATATCTTACGCCGGTCACGCGCGACCTTCATACGCCGCAGATGGGGATCATGTGCGGTGTTCCGGTCTATCATAACGGTGAATTCATGGGCGTTGCCGGCGCCGGCATGTATCTGGATCTGCTCAGTCAGATGGTCGAGAGCGTTGATCTCGGAGACAAGGGAAATATCTGCATCGTTAATGATCAGGGAAGGATCCTGTTTTCGAACCTCAAAACGGGGTCGCTCTCGGTTGAAGAAAGCAGCAACGACCTGCGCAAATCTGTGCAGACCGATCTGCAGCTCATGGTGATCAAGGCGCTGAATGGCGAAAAAGGCGTCACGCGGCTGACGGTGGACAGCGCGCCTTGCTACGTGGCTTATGCGCCGATGAAGACCGTCGGATGGTCGGTTTTCGTTGTTCTTGCCAAGGATGAGGTGGACGCCCCGACGGTGGAACTGCAGAAGGGCCTCGACCGCATTGCGGAAGATGCCGCAAATGAAGCTGACGAGAAGGCGCAGAAAGCGCTTGTCCTGTTCCTGTCTGTTCTGGCTGCCGCTCTGTTTGTTGCGCTGATCACCGCACTGATCCTGTCGAACCGGATCGTAAAGCCGATCAACAAACTGACGGATGAAGTGAGCAGGATCCAGGGGGAAGATCTGGATTTCAAGTGGGATAAGGACAGCGGTGACGAGACACAGCTGCTGGCGGAGGCTTTCCAGTCTCTGACCGGGAGAATGAAGACCTATGTCAGTGATATCGAAAAGATCACCGCGGAAAGAGAACGTATCGGCACGGAGCTGGAGCTGGCGACCAGGATCCAGACCGATATGCTGCCCAGTGTTTTCCCTGCCTTCCCGGACCGGAAGGATTTCAGCATTTTTGGTTCGATGACGCCTGCCAAGGAGGTGGGCGGCGATTTCTATGATTTCCTGCTGCTGGATGAGAATCATCTGGCGCTGGTCATTGCCGACGTATCCGGCAAAGGCGTGCCCGCGGCCCTGTTTATGATGGTGTCCATGATCCTGATCCGCAGCGAGGTCAAAAACGGCCTGAGCCCTGCAAAGGTCCTGAAGAAGATCAACGATCAGATCTGCGCAGGCAATCGGGAGGATATGTTTGTCACGGTCTGGCTCGGTATCCTGGACCTGAGGACCGGAAAGCTGACCGCGGCAAATGCAGGCCATGAGTTTCCGGCCTTAAAACAGCCGGACGGCAGGTTTGAACTGATCAAGGACCCGCACGGCTTTGTGATCGGCGGACTGCCCGGCGAGGAATACGAAGAGTACGAATGGCAGCTTAAGCCCGGCGCGAAGGTCTTTGTCTATACCGACGGGGTGCCCGAAGCCGGCGGGTCACGCTCCGCACTCTACGGGACCGACCGGATGATGGAGACCCTCCGCAGGGCGGAAAATGAGAGTCCGGAGCAGATCCTGGCCGCCGTGGACGCGTCGGTCCGGGAATACGTGGGCGACGCCCCGCAGTTCGACGACGTGACCATGCTCTGCGTGGAATACAAAGGTCAGGACGAAAATAAAGACTGAGGCTGAAGAAGCCTCCGGCAAGAGAAGAAGCACCGACCTCGGCCGGTGCTTCTTCTTTGCCAAACAGATCGGGCTGTGCTATATTCAAAAACGAAAGAAGTGTTAGTTTCCCGATAAAAATTCGTCATTATCAGTGAAAGCGCTTTTCAGAACACCAAGGAGAGGATCATGGAGGACCGCAGGATAATCGAAGGGTTCAAGGCACGGGATGAGGACGCTCTGACCGTGGCGCGCGAACGCTACGGGGAATATCTGAATAAGCTGGCGATGCGGATCCTGAACGACCGGGAGGATGCCGAGGAGTGTGTAAACGACGCACTTTATAAGGCATGGCAGAATATCCCGCCGGAGGAACCGCTTTATCTCGGCGCCTGGCTCGGCAAGGTCACGAGGCGGCTTGCCATCGACCGGCTGAAGGCCCGGGATGCAGCGAAGCGCGGCGGCAAGGAGCGGCCGCTTCCCTGGGATGATCTTCCGGAAACGGAGACGGCTCTGAGGACGGTCGGGCCGGAAGAGGCAGTGCTCGCGGAGGGGCTGAAGACAGCAGTCGCTGCCTTTGTGCGCGGGCTTCCGGCGGAGCAGAAGGACGTCTTCCTGCGCCGTTTCTGGTATCTGGACTCTGTTGCGGAGATCGCGGAGCGGCACGGCTGCAGCGAAGGCCGGATCACCATGATGCTCAGACGAATGAAAGAAAAGCTGCGCAGGCAGCTGAAAGAAGAAGGGTGGATCGAATGAATCGGGACGATCTGATGCAGGCGGTCACGGAGCTGGACGAGGAAGTCATCGAACAGGCCGCCGGACCGTATAAAAAGAAAAGAAAATGGATATGGGCGGCAGCTGCTGCGGCGGTGCTGGCGCTGGCGGTGATCCTGCCGTTTGCGGTGAAACAGATAAGATTATCGGCACAGAAGAATGAAACGCCGGCCTTGCGGCCCTACGCACTGGCAACGCCTTCATATCCCGTGCAGCTGAAGTGGGAAGAAACCTATCATACGAACAAGACTGACACTGATACAGAAAGACGGCTGAGCATGGGCAGGGGCCAGACGGAGCCCTACCGGGCTTTTCTCGGAGAACTGATCCTGAAGACACTGGAGGAGCAGGAGGACAACGCGGTCATGTCGCCGGTCAACCTCTTTTTCTCCATGGCGATGCTGTCCGAGATCACGGACGGAAAGACCAGGACCGAGATCCTGAACGCGGTCGGCGCGGCCGATCAGGATGAGCTGAGAACCGCGGTGAATAAGATCTGGGGGATGGTCTATAACGACGACGGCAAGGAGAAAATGATCCCGGCGAATTCGCTCTGGCTTGCCGATACGCTGCAGTATAACGAGGGCACGGTAAACCGGCTGGCGGAAAGCTACTACGCCTCTGTTTTCCGCGGAACGATGGGAACGGCTGCCTACAACAGCGCCCTGCAGAGCTGGATCAACGCGCAGACGGACGGCATCCTGCGCGAAGAGGTGAAGTCGCTCGCTATGGATAAGGACACTGATCTGGCGCTGGTCAGCACGGTCCTGTATCAGACAAAGTGGGCTTATCCCTTCGATGCACAGAACAACAAAACGGCGGTCTTTCACGGTGAAAACGGTGATGCGGAAACCACATTCATGTTTCAGCAGCTGCCGCCGGGAACAAGATACTATTACAGCGACAAATTCGCATTTGTCCAGCTGCCCAATCTGCACGGCGGCAAGGTCTGGCTCTTCCTGCCGGATGAAGGGGTCAGCGTCCAGGATATGATGGCGGAAGACGCCTTCCGGAAGCTGATCAGCGAAAAGTTCGTGGAGAAGAATTATTTCGATCCTAGCAGCGATAGTCTGCGGAATTATCAGAGCGTGGGCGCAGCGCTCATCAAGATCAATCTCACGATGCCCAAGGTGGATATCAGCCGGACGATCCCGCTTAAGCCACTGTTTGACAGCCTCGGGATCGAGAGCTGCTTTGATGCGGGAAAGGCCGATTTTTCCCCGCTTCTGAACGGGAAAGACGCATGCCTAACCAAAGCAGAACAGACGACCCGGATCATGATGGATGAAGAAGGGGTGAAGGCGGCATCTTACGTAGACTACCTGGTCGGCGCCATGAAGCCGCCGGAAGAAGAGGTGGATTTCACGCTGGACAGACCGTTCTTCTTCATGATCACCGGCGAAGACGGCGTACCCTACTTTGCCGGAGTCATGAATGATCCGTAACAATTTGCAGAACTGTTGGCATGAAAAAAGGCGGAGCATCCGGACGGATGCCCCGCTTTTTCGTACAGCGTTTTTGTCATCCTGAGGCAGGCCGCAGGATCTTTTTACGACAGCAGTACCGCGTCGGTCTCTTCCTGCGTGCCGGCCAGTGCGGCGAAGCGGTCCAGCAGCTCGCGTTTTGTCAGCTTCTTTTTCTCTTCACCGGCAATGTCCAGAATGATGCGGCCTTCGTTCATCATGATCAGGCGGCTGCCGTGGGTGATGGCATCCCGCATATTGTGCGTGATCATCATGCATGTGAGGCCGTTTTCGGCAACGATGCGGTCGGAGATCTCCAGTACCTTTGCGGCGGTTGCCGGGTCGAGGGCGGCCGTGTGTTCATCCAGCAGCAGAAGCTTCGGCTTCCTGAGCGAAGCCATCAGCAGCGTTAAGGCCTGCCGCTGCCCGCCGGAAAGAAGACCGGCCTTGGCACTCATGCGCTCTTCCAGGCCGAGCCCCAGCTCTTTCAGCTTCTCGAAGTACAGTTCTTTTTCTTCGCGGGAGATGCCCCACTTCAGGCCGCGTCGCTGCCCGCGTCTTGCCGCGAGCGCCAGATTCTCATCGATCTGCATGGTAGGCGCCGTGCCCATCATGGGATCCTGAAAGACCCGGCCGATGAAGGCTGCGCGCTTATGCTCCGGCATATGGGTCACGTCGTTTCCATCGATCAGGATCTTTCCGTCGTCCACCGGAAAAGTCCCGGCGACCGCGTTCAGCATGGTTGATTTGCCCGCGCCGTTGCCGCCGATGACGGTCAGGAATTCCCCTTCTTTGAGATGCAGGTTCAGATCCGCCAGCGCGATCTTTTCATTCACCGTGCCGGCATTGAAGGTCTTGCAAAGATGTTCGAGCTTCAGCATGCCCTGCCTCCTTCCCCGGCTTTCGCTTCCTTAGCGCGGCGCGGACGGATCTTGCTCTGCCAGTAGGGGACGGCAAGGAAAAGCGCCACGACAAGCGAGGTCAGGAGTTTTAAGTCGTTCGTATTCAGCCCCAGCTGCAGCACCAGCTGCAGAACGATGTAATAGATGATGGCGCCGATGGCGACCGCAAGAAGCTTCAGGGCAAAATTGATAAATACTTTGCCGAAGATCACTTCGCCGATGATGACCGCCGCGAGCCCGATCACGATGCCGCCGCGGCCCATATTGACGTCGGCGGAACCTTGATACTGGGCAAGCAGGGCGCCGGAAAAGGCGACCAGGCCGTTCGAGAGCATAAGGCCGAGCACCACATTCGCGTTTGTATCGATGCCCTGCGCCCGCGCCATGGCCGGATTGGCCCCGGTCGCGCGGATGGAAGACCCCTTTTCCGTGCCGAAGAACCAGTACAGCACGCCGATCACGATGACAGACAGGAGCATCAAGAGAAACAGGGGATTGCGTAGGGAAAGCTCGCGGACAAAACGCTGCGAAAGCGTCAGCTTGTATTTATCCACGCTGAGCGCCTGGTTGGCCTTGCTGCCCATGATGCGCAGGTTCACGGAATAGAGCGCCAGCTGCGTCAGGATGCCGGCAAGGATCGCCGGGATGCCGCAGCGGGTATGCAGAAGACCGGTGATCAGCCCGCAGAGCAGTCCCGCGGCAAAGGCGATCAGCAGGGCAAGACGGTGATCCACACCCGCGCGGATCAGCATGACGGCGGTCGCACCGCCGGCGGCAAGCGTTCCGTCTACGGTCAGGTCGGCTACGTCCAGAATGCGGAACGTCAGGTACACGCCGATGGCCATGATGCCCCAGATGAGACCCTGCGCGATGGCGCCGGGCAGGGAGTTGAGCAGGGAAGTGAAAAACATGGGATAAACCTCGCAGCTAAAACGTCTCGATTACTTTGCGATCTCCTGGTATCCTTCGGGCACGGTCAGGCCGAGCTGCTCGCACAACGCGGCGTTGAACTTCTTCGCAGCCGGCGCGTATTCAATGGCCATGGTGGAGATATTCGCCTCGCCGGTCAGGATCTTCGCGGCCATCTGGCCCGTTGTGAAGCCGAGGTCATAGTAGCTGATGGAGAGGGTGCAGACGCCGCAGCCGGCGCAGATGCCTTCCTCGCCGCAGACCGCGGGCACGCCCGCCGGAAGGAGGATATTGGCGATGGATTCGACATTGTTGGCGGCGGTGTTGTCGGTCGGGATATAGATGACATCACTGTTGTCTGCGGCATTCTGCGTTACGGCGGCCAGATCATTCGTATCGGTAAAGGCAAATTCGGTGCAGCTTACGCCAAGCACTTCCAGTGCCTTTTTTACTTCATCGACCTGATAACGGGAGTTCGCTTCGGCGGAGCAGAAGAGCAGGCCGACCTTTTTCGCCTCCGGGAACCATTCCTTCAGCATCTCTGCCTGCGCTTTCAGATCGGCAAGGTCGGAGGTGCCGGAGATATTGCCGCCCACGGTGCCGTTAAAGTTCGGGATATCCAGGGCTACGCCGTAAGCCGTTACGGAGGTGCCGAGGATCGGAATGGTGGAAGTGGCGGAAGCGGCAGCGGTCAAAGCCGGCGTCGCGTTGGCCATGATCAGGTCCACGTTCTCCGAGACGAAGCCGTTGATGATGGTGGCGCAGTTCGTGCTCTCGCCGGAAGCATTCTTTTCTTCGAATTTCACGCGGCCGGGAAGCGCCTGCTCAAGAGCGTCGCGGAAGCCCTTTGTGGCGGCGTCCAGGGCAACATGCTGGGCCAGCTGGCAGATACCGACGACAAAGGTCTTTCCTTCTGCGGCAGAGCTGCCGCCTGCAGCGGAACTGCCGGCATTGGAGGAGCCGCAGGCGCAGAGCGACAGGGCAAGGATGAGGGCGAGCAGGGAACAGATAAGCTTCTTCATGATGGATCTCCTTCCACATTCAATTACTTTCGCACTTTAAACCTTTAAAGCACAAAAGTCAAGTAGTTTTTTTTCATTTTTTTACTCGCTGCAAAGACAGTGGATTTTTCTTCGCGTCCGTGCTAAGATATCCCCGTCGTCAAAAATACAGGAGGATGTATGAGTAAGAATTATTATTTTGTCGATTATGAAAATGTTCACGAGGCCGGCCTCGAAGGAATGAATACACTGCCGAAGGACTGCGAAGTCCATCTGTTTTATTCACTGAACGCGAATAAGCTGAATCTGGATCTGCTGCGCTTTGCCAGGGCAAAGCTGGTGGTCCACAAGGTCAATCCGGGAAAGCAGTCTCTGGATATGCAGATGGTGAGCTATCTTGGCTACTGCATCGGTGAAGCGGAAAGAGAAGGCAGCTTCATCCTGGTCAGCAAGGACACCGATTACGCAAATACGGTGCTGTTCTGGCGGGAGGAAGGCGTGGAAGTCCGCGTACAGCCCACGATCCTGGAAGAGAAGAATTCAGACGGGATGGAACGTGCGTTAAAGGCCGTAAAGATCACGCGGCGCGGACGCAGGGGAGGCAGAAAGAACTCTTCGGCATCGCAGAACGTGCAGACAGAAGCGGCTGCGGCGCCCGTACAGGAGGAAAAACCGACGCAGCCTGAGCCGGAAAGCGCGAAGAAGGAGCCGCAGCAGAAGGCGCAGGCAGAGCCGGCAGCGGCGGTAAAGCCGGAAGAGAGCCAAAAAGAAGAAAAACCGAAGTCCACGCGCAGAGGACGCCGGGGCGGACGCGGCCGGGGAAGGGCAGAATCATCCGAAGCCC
>CADCPP010000044.1 GCA_902803355.1 uncultured Lachnospiraceae bacterium
TGTTGTTCTCCGGGTCTATGCGCTTCACGTAAGCCGGATATCCCAGGGCCAGTCCTCGGCCCTTGCGCTGTCCGACCGTGTAATTGACTATTCCCTTATGCCTTCCGAGGATATTCCCTTCTTCATCGACAAAGTCGCCCGGCGGAGGCAGTTTTCCGTCCACATAGGCGTCTATGTATTCTGCATATCCGCCGTCAAGCACAAAACATATCTCCTGCGAATCCTGCTTGCCGGCCACATCGAGGCCCGCGTCCGCTGCTATCTGCCTGACCTCTTCCTTGGTAAGATCGGCTAGCGGCATCAGAGTGCGCGCAAGCTGTTCCTGGCTGAGCTGATAGAGCATGTATGTCTGGTCCTTTGCGGCGTACGCTGCCTGCCTGACAGTGTATCGTCCGTTCTCTGCCCTTTCTACGCGCGCGTAATGCCCGGTCGCGATGTATTCCGCGTTTATTTCATCGGCAAATGACAGGAGTTTTTCCCATTTGATATGCCTGTTGCAGGCAACACATGGATTAGGAGTCAGACCGTTCAGATATGCCTTTACGAAGGGCTCCGTGACATGTTCTTTGAATTCAGGCAGACTGTTAACGTTGTAGAAAGGTATTTCAAGCTGCATGGCCGTGCGGCGGGCGTCGCTTATGTCGCAGCAGCGGCTGTAAGCCCCGCTTTCAGCCTGCCACGTCCTGAGCGTCACGCCTATCACCTGATAGCCCTGCTTTTTGAGCAAATATGCAGCGACCGCGCTGTCGACTCCGCCTGAGAGCCCTACTACAACTCTTGTGATACCGTTCACCTGCTTTCAAATCAACGTCTTCCGTATTTTACCACAGACTAAGGCCTGTACAAAACAAGATCCCCGCATTTCTGCGGGGACCGCGTCAGCAATTATTGATGTCTTTTAGAAGCCGAGCTCCTTATTGACCCATTTCTGCCATGCCTTGAATGTCTCAGGGCCGGCTACGCCGTCCTCTGTGACGCCAAGGAATTTCTGCATAGCCTTGGAAGTCTGTGTTCCCCAGATGCCGTCAGGCTCAGCGCCTACCTTCTTCTGGATGGCTTTGATCGTCTCAGGTCCGCAGATGCCATCCTCAGCTACGCCGAGAACATGCTGTGTGGCCTTGATCGAGAGAGGACCCCACTTGCCGTCAACAGCAAGCTTGAATGCCTCGTTGGCAGCAAGCTTTTCTGCTTTTTCCGCTACCTTCTTTTCAGCTTCCTTAGCTGCCTCTTTGATCTCAGCAACCTTGATTTCCTGCTGTTCCTTTACTTCGGCCATCTTCTTTTCATAAGCAGCCTGTTTTTCCTTCGCAGCTTTTTCCGCGGCTTCTTTTACTTCTTCTGCCTTAGCTTCTGCTGCTGCGGCTTCTTCCTTAGCTTTGCCTTTGAGCTTGTCAAAAATTCCCATATTACACTCCTTTTCTGAATGCCGTTTGCCGGCACGAAGCAATAATTGCCTAACATGATTATTATAAATTTAAACCGATATGCGGTCAATCGCTAATCGGTAATTAACGCGCGCCGCTTTCTTTGTTCCCGGTAAGCTCTCTGCAGAAGTTCATGACGATCAGGACAATGAAGACCATGCCTATATATCCCTGCGCAGGATAAAGGAATTCAACGAGTTTTTTGAATCCCGTGAGGCCAAGCAGGAATCCCGCCGCCGCGCCGCCGGTGATCATCCATTTCTTATACTGCCCCGGCTTAAGTTTGGTGCTGAATCCGTAGTATGTGCTGGCTCCCGTCGAATACACCGCCCCGTAAAGTATTACCGCGTAAATGATGCTCAGGACCGGCGACAGTCTCCCGGCAAAACCCAGCATAGGCAGATCGAGGCCCGAGCTGAACGCCATGTCCGTAAGAAGCGCTCTGAGAAGCAGTATCGTGAGAGTTCCAAGGCAAAGCGTCCCGGCTATGGCTCCGGCATACGCGTTTTTGCCGTCTTTGGCATTCACAGCCGAGTTCCCGGACATCGTGATCATGCCCAGCGTGTTGTATGCCATGAATACCAGAGCGGAAACAGGCCAGTTTGGCGACATGCGCCCCGGCCTGTATCCATCGACGGCACCGCTCTGCGGGAAGTCCGCGCGGATCGTCAGTATTATCGTGATGATGCCGACGATGAAAAGCACCGGTACCATGAGTCTGAACACCTTCGACACCCTTTCGAAATCTCCCAGCACCGTTATGACGCAGAGCAGCGCGATGATGATGCCTCCAATGACCTTGCTGATGCCGAACTGCTGATCCAAAAGAGATCCTCCTGCGGCTGTCATGGCGATTATCATGGAATAGTAGATGACCGCCAGAACCCATCCGATGACTTCATCGATGAGTTTATTGTCGAACGGTGATATCAGCTTTCCGAGGTCCGCGGTGCCCTTGCTCCTGGCGATGTATGTGAGCATGCAGGCAAGCATGACGAAGCACAGAGTGCTCGCGACCGCTCCGTAATAGCCTTTATGGCCGAAAACACCGAAAAACTGCCAGCACTCGCGTCCTGAAGCGAATCCGGCGCCCATGATAACGCCTATATATAAGCTTGTTATCTCTATCCAGCTGAGTTTTTTCATTCCGGTTTTGTCCTGCTCATCATAAGAATGGAGATGAATATCATTGCCGTGCCTGCCATCGACAGCGCGGGATAAGTTTCATGGAAGAACAGCACTCCGATAAGTGTCGCGGAAATGAGTTCCACTGAACATAGCACCGGCACCTTGCTCGTTTCTTTCAGTCCCTGTATCCCGCTGAAATAAATAAGGTACGCTATCGTCGTAGGTATCAGCGCGAAAAGGATGCCGTAAAGCAGCATTTTAGGTCTCAGCGGATCGCTGACCGTTGAGAATGGCCGTGCCAGGACCATCGTAAAGACTGCAGCGAAAAAGAAATTGTATGTCGCCACTACGAAAGGCGAACCCTCGTCTGTAGCCATCCTTCCGAAGATATTCTGCGTGGAATACGCGAAAGCCGCTCCCGGCCCGAACAGCAGACCGGCTATGGACAGACTCGTACCGGAGAAATTCCCTCCTGTCGCGGCCAGAGCGCAGCCCGCCACGTTGAGCGCGAGCGCCGCCATTTTATGCCTGCCGATCTTTTCTCCGAACAGCAGCTTCGACTGTATCGCTGTGAACAAAGGAGACATGTACAGCATGGCCACGGCAAGCGACATGCCGAGCCTGTTGACCGCATTTGTATAGAACAGGTTATTGAGTGACGTGGAAATGAATCCCAGCAGCATGCAGGATATCATCATACGCCTTCCGATCCTGAATGCCCCTATCCCTTCCTTGATAAGAGTGATCGCGAACAGCATCAAAAAAGCAAAAAACATCCTCATGAATGTCGTATACTCAGGTGATGAGCCTTCTGCTGTAAGCAATTTAATGAAGAGCCCTATCGTTCCCCAGAGCACACCCGATGACATTATGAGAATGTATTTGCCGGTATCCTTTTTCTCCATAACTAATATTTATTATTACATACATTTATTGCTTTTTTCAAAGATAAAGACGGAGACACGTTCAGTCTCCGCCTTCGTGTGTCCGGAAGTATGGATCAGAGGTATTCATCGCTCAGACTGTCATCGATGCGCATCGTGCTTATCAGCCCTTCGCCGTACGCGTAAGGCGCGTCGCCGCCGACTACCGAGACAAGATACAGTTTGCCGTCGATCACGATGAACGCCTCATAATAAGTGCCCCGGGAGTCATCCGTCACATCCGTCGCCGCAACTATTTCGTCGACCATGGAAGGAAGTTCTCCGTAATCTCCGGAATAA
>CADCPP010000045.1 GCA_902803355.1 uncultured Lachnospiraceae bacterium
ATCCGATATCCTGGCGGAACAGGTGAGCGATGAAGCCGCCTACCGCTTTGCCATCCGTGAAGCCACCGGGAAGTACGGGACACTCGTCTCCGAAGCGAAGGAAGAAGATCCCGACGGCACCTATGAGATGTATGTGGGCTATACGGAGAACATCGCGAAGGCTGCAGGCCACCGCATTCTGGCCTTAAACCGCGGCGAGGCAGAGAAAAAACTGAGCGTCAAGGTGGATATTTCGGCGGAGGCCATGGAGAACTTCCTCGCAAAACGCCTGATCACGACGGACAATCCGTACACCTCCCCCTTCCTGAAAAACGTGGCGAAGGACGCCTACGAGCGCCTGATCCAGCCTTCGGTGGAGCGCGAAGTGCGTTCCGCCGCGACCGAGCGGGCCGAGGACGGCGCCATCAAGGTCTTCGGTGAGAACTTAAAACAGCTGCTGATGCAGCCGCCCATCGTGGGACAGGTGACGCTGGGCTGGGATCCGGGCTTCCGCACGGGCTGCAAGATCGCCGTCGTGGATGAGACCGGCAAGGTGCTGGACCATACCGTGGTCTATCCGACGGAGCCCATGCGGCGCGTGGAGGAGACGAAGACCATCATCAAGCGGCTCATCGCAAAGGATAAGGTGACGCTGATCGCCCTCGGCAACGGCACGGCATCCCGCGAATCCGAGCAGGTGATCGCCGAGATCCTGCACGAGATCCCCGTGAAGGTCTCCTACGTGATCGTGAACGAGGCCGGCGCTTCGGTCTATTCCGCGAGCAAGCTGGCCACGGAAGAGTTTCCGGACCTGGACGTCGGAGGGCGGAGCGCGGCTTCCATGGCGCGCCGCCTTCAGGACCCGCTCGCGGAACTGGTGAAGATCGATCCGAAGAGCATCGGCGTTGGCCAGTATCAGCACGATATGGACCAGAAGAAGCTCGGCGATGCCTTAAACGGCGTGGTGGAAGATGTGGTGAACAAGGTCGGGGTAGACTTAAATACCGCAAGCTTCTCCCTGCTGGAATACATCTCCGGCATCAATAAGACCACGGCGAAAAACATCGTGGCCTACCGGGAAGAAAACGGTGCCTTTACCGACAGAAAGCAGCTTTTAAAGGTCCCGAAGCTCGGCCCGAAAGCCTTTGAGCAGTGCGCAGGCTTCCTGCGCGTGCGCGGCGGCAAGGAACCTCTGGATGAGACCGCGGTGCATCCCGAAAGCTATGCGGCGGCGAAGGCGCTGATGCAGGAGCTTGGCTATACGCCGGAAGACATCCGCAAGGGCGGACTTAAGGGCGTAAGCCGGAAAGTGGCTGATAAAACAGCCATGGCGGAAAAGCTCGGCGTGGGCGTGCCTACGCTGACCGACATCTTAAATGAACTGGAAAAACCGGGACGTGACCCGCGTGAGGATATCCCGAAGCCGGTGCTCAGAAGCGACGTCCTGGATATCGACGACCTTGTTCCCGGCATGATCCTGAAGGGGACCGTGCGCAACGCGGTGGACTTTGGCGTGTTTGTGGACATCGGGGTCCATCAGGACGGACTGGTGCATATTTCCCGCATCTGCGACCGCTATATCAAACACCCGCTGGAAGCGGTGAAGGTGGGCGACGTGGTGGACGTGCAGGTGCTGGAGGTCGATAAAAAGAGGAAGCGCATCGCCCTCACCATGAAGATCAAGAAATAAGACGATCTTTACGAGAGGCGGTCTTCCAAGGCATTGAAGGTGGACAAAATGACAGAGGCGGGAATGCACAACTTCAAACATTTCATATCGCTCGGCAGCTTCTGCTCGGTGGCGCTGGACCTGGAGGCTCTGGGCCTGCGCGAGGCTTCCATGCCCTTCGACTGGAATATCGACCTGCGCTTTGAAGGCGTGATCGGCTGCATCGAGAAGAAATTTGAACACTTTCTGGACGAAGAGGAGCTGAAGCAGAGCGAAGAAGCGCCTGAGCATTATATGAACCGCTACGAGATCCAGTTCTTCCACGATTTCAATATGTGGGAGCCGATTAAGGACCAGCTGCCTGCGGTGCAGGATAAATATGAGCGGCGCATCCGCCATTTTTTTCAGATCACGCAGGAGCCGACCCTCTTTATCCGCTATATGGACGACCGCATCCTGGACGAGGACGGCACGCCCCACGAGCTGCGGTATATCGAAGAGAATTATGACCATATCATGGCAGTCCTGAAGGATCTCTGCCCGGAGAATGAACTGATCCTGATCGCAAATGAAGGCGTAAAGTCGAACAAGCTGAAGATCTACGGCGTGGAGAAGGACAGGGGCGATATCGTGGCCCGGGTGCCGCGCGAAAAGAACCCCGAGCTTGCGGCCCTGCTTGCCTCATTTTCCGTGCCGGATCAGGAGGCAAACCGCGCAAGGGGCGCGGCGGCGGCAAGGCGCAGGAAGCAGATCGAGCTGAAGCATAAAGCGGAAAAGGCGGCGGCAAAGCTCGGCCTCCGCAAGCCCTACCGGCACGATAAAATGTATCGCTGAAACGGGTGAAAGCGCTAAAAAAACCTGTGAAAAACAAAAATCAGGCCTTGACTTTCGTGCTATAAAGCTTTAAAGTGGTAAAATCCAAAGAAGGATATTACCACTTTTTGTTTTGCCAACGAAGGAGGAAACCATGAAGGCTCTGCTTTCGAAAAAGAATCTGTTCCTGAGAGTCGCGGTCGGCTTTGCCCTGGGCGTTCTGCTTGGCTTTTTACTGCCGGAGTTCAGTATCAGCACCAAGGTCGTGGGTGACATCTATCTGAACCTGATCAAGCTGATGATCATCCCCATCGTGGTCTGCGCCGTGTTCTGCGGCATTGCCAATATCCGGGACGGTGCCCTGCTGCGGAGAGTCGGCCTGCGTACGGTGCTGCTGTATGTGGTCATGTTCGTCATCTCTGCTGCGGTCTCCCTGGCCATTGCCTACATGATCCGGCCGGGCTCCGGCACCGTTTTTGAGAACGCGCCGAAGTATGAAGGCACGATCACCAATCCCACGATCAGCAGCTTTCTGACCACCATCGTTCCGACCAATATCGTTAAGGCCGCTGCGGACGGCAGCACCCTGCCGGTGATCCTCTTTACCATCGTCTTCGCTGTGGCGATCGTGTCGATCGGAGAGAAGGGCAAGCCGGTAGTGGATTTCATGAACAGCCTGTCCGCCGCCATGTTTAAGATGCTCGGCTGCTTCATGGAGCTTTCGCCCCTCGGCGTTATGTCGCTGATGGCATATTCCGTGGCACAGTACGGCGCTGGCATCTTCGGCGCGCTGGCCAAATACATTGCCTGCTGCTGGCTGTGTTGCATCGTGGTCTTCTTCCTGGTCATGATGCTGCCCGCCTGCCTCTATACCAAAGTGCCTTTCGGCAAGCTGCTCAAGGCCTGCGGCAAGATCGCGCTGGTCACCCTGTCCACCACCTCTTCCGCGGCTACCCTGCCGACGACCATCAACGTCTCCATGGAAGATCTGGGCGCGCCGGAGGGCATCTCCAAATTTACGCTTCCGCTCGGCTGCACCATCAACATGTGCGGCGGCGCCTGCTCGTTCTGCTGCCTGGCCGTCTTTGTCTCGGATTTCTATGATATCGGCCTGAGCTTCGGCACCATCGTGTTCCTGGTCTTTGTGGCTACCCTGATCAACATGGCGGCTCCCGGCATCCCCGGCGGCGGCGTGGTGCTCGGTGCGTCCTTCCTGTCTATCCTCGGCCTGCCGATCGATCTGATGGGCCCGATCAGCGGCTTCTACCGTCTGCTGGATATGGCTTTCACGACCATCAATCTGGAAGGCGACGTGGTGGCCAATCTGATGATCGCAAAGAGCGTGGGCGAGTACGACGGCGCGGCACAAAAGAGCTCCGAAGCCGCGTAAGAGAAGAGGAGATCTTATGCGTATTGCTTATCAGGGGATTCCCGGCAGCAACTCGGACGCGGCCAGCCGTCTGTTTGCCAAAAACCAGGGTTTTATCAGCCCGGAATATCTTCCCGCCATCCATTCTCAGGGCGTGACGGAGATGCTGGCCTGCGGCGCGGCGGATTACGGCGTCATGGCGACGCAGAATCTGATCGCCGGGCAGGTGCTGGAAACAAAAGAAGCCCTTGCCGCTTTTTCCTACCGTACGGTGGATGCGCAGTGGCTGCCGGTGCATCACTGCCTGTTCGTGAAAGATCCGGATGTCAAGGAGATCCGCTGCATCGCCTCGCATATCCAGGCGCTCGGCCAGTGCCGGGATCATCTGAAAAAACTGTATCCGGATATTCCGCAGCAGGAGGTGGAGGATACCGCCATCGCGGCCAGATATCTGGCGGACGGCCGCCTGCCCGCGGATACCGCCGTGCTTTGCCGGAAAAATGCCGGTGAGGCCTTCGGCCTGCATCTTGTCGCGGAAAATCTGGAAGATGACCCACGCAATATGACGGAATTCATTCTGATCAAGCCGGTGCGGATCGTCAATAAGACGGTGATCGTGGCGGGGCTCGGCCTGATCGGCGGGTCTATGGCAAAGGCGATCAAAAAATACACCGACTGCCGGGTGCTGGGCTGGAACCGTACGTCGTCCGTTGCGGAGAAGGCGCTGGAAGAGGGAGCCATCGATGCTATTGCCGGGGAAGAAGACTTTGCTCAGTGCGATCTGCTGATCCCGGCGCTGTACCCCCGCGCCACCGCAGACTTTCTGACAGAAAAGATCCCGCTCATGAAGCAGGGGGCAATGGTCGTGGACCTCGTAGGCGTGAAGACCCGCCTGACAGCGCTGATCGGACCGCTTGCCAGGCAATGCGGCGTCCGCTATGTGGGCGGGCACCCCATGGCAGGCCTTGCCAGGGCGGGCTATGAGCGCTCCTTTGCGGACCTGTACAAGGGCGCCAGCATGATCCTGGTCCCCACCGCGGCCACCGGCGAGGGGGATATCGAAAAGCTGGAGCTCTTCTTCCGCGGTCTGGGCTTTGGTATGGTGAAGATCTGCAGCGCTGAAACGCATGACCGCATGATCGCCCACACCAGCCAGCTGGCGCATGTGGTCTCGAACTCTTACGTGAAGAGCCCGGTCTCATCCGGCTACAACGGCTTTTCCGGCGGCAGCTACAAGGATATGACCCGCATCGCCTGCCTGAACGAAAAGGTGTGGAAGGAGCTGTTCATCTGGAACCGGGAAGCCCTGCTTCCGGAGATCGACGGGCTGCTGGACAACATCGGCATGCTGCGCGACGCGATCGCTTCCGGCGATGAAGAGACGCTTGAGGCGCTGCTGCGCCGGGGCAGAGAGGCCAAGGAATCCATTGATGCCGTAAACCCCGATCAGCCCTCGGACTAAGGCAGAACGGCGTCGGTCCTTTCTGTACAGTAAAAAACGGCACGGTCCGCAGACCGTGCCGTTTTTTTGCCGGATCCGGCCGCTTCAGTTTGCCCTCGGGAGCACGCCGGGGACCGAAAGCCTGTTAACCCGTGCTTCCACCCCAGACGGGAA
>CADCPP010000046.1 GCA_902803355.1 uncultured Lachnospiraceae bacterium
ATGATGATCTTGTACACGGCGGTATGGACCGCGTAAATGACGGCCCAGAGGAGAAACAGGGCGGCGAATAAAAGAGGCAGTCTGGGCGTCAGAAGAGCCTGCCAGTCCTGTTTGCTCGGTGCCATTTTGACCGCCAGCAGGACGATCCCCACGACGCCGATCAGAAAAAAGAGCAGTCTGTAGCGCTTTTTCATCTATCCCTCCTCTCTGCCTTACTTTCGGCCTGTGATGAGCTTGAGGGAGCGTATTCCGCGCAGAGCCGAGCGGCGATAGCCTCGTATCTCGCGGTCATCAGCAACTTGATCCCCTCCAGGATCACAAACACGAAGAGGAAGAAATAGCCTTCTCTTTTGAACAGGAGAAACAGAAAAAGCGTATAGGTCCGGAGATTGTAGCTTAACACATTGGTGACCTGGATGATCTTCCGGCTGTGATCAAGATAGGCAGCGGCAAGACCTTCCCGCGCCTTGCCGGACTCGGCCAGGGTGAGAAGCTGCTGCGAGTGCGGGGTGCTTTTTTCCTGCGCGAGCGTATAGAGGAGATAAGCCTTCAGGCAGAGACGGTGAAAAAAGGACGTCCCCGCAGGAAGGGCGGCGATCTCCGCCTTCAGGTCCTTTGCGCGGGAATGATAGTCCTCGCTGCGGCCTTTCAGAAAATACAGGTGAAGGCCGCGGTAGTAGTCTGCCATGCGGGCCTGGCCGGCATGCAGGAAGATGGCCAGGGCGATCACGATCCAGATCCGCCAGGACCAGAAGACACTGCCCGGAGAGGTGAAGGGGACGGGCTCGTCCATCATGCGGAAGCCGAGGACGATGTAGATAGCAAGGTAATTGATCATATCCACGGCGCCGTCAAGGATCCGCCCGAAGCGGCTTCCGGAATGGGTCAGCCTGGCGACCTGTCCGTCGCAGCAGTCCAGGATCGCCGCAAAGATCTCGCAGGCAATGCCGGCGAGATTGAGCAGAAGATCCTTGGGATACAGCAGAATACTGCCGCTAATGCCGAACAGCAGGGAAAGAAGCGTAACGGCATTGGCGGAGCAGTGTATTTTGATAAAGAAGTGGGTCAGATGGATGGCGATCGGATCATAGACGAGAACGTCGATCGGGTCGTCGGTTTCATCGGATTTCCGGGCTGCCTGGATCTCCGCCTTAAGCTTGCCGGAGACGGAGGCATACAGTGTGTTTATGCGATTCTGAGAATCAGGATATAGGGGCATGATCGGCCTGCTTAGTAATCTTTGATCTTATTTTTGTTCGGCTGCTTCCCCGCGTTTGCTCTCAATCTTTACCCGTCCTTCGTGGATGCTCTGCTTAAAGAAATCCTTCACGGAGCAGCCGGCGCGGCCTGAAGAGGCGCAGGCGCAGGCGCAGGCACAGGACGAAGCGCAGGCGCAGGAGGAGGCACACGATGACGCGCAGGAGGAGGCACAGGAGGAGTGGTGCGAGCCGCCGGAGCGCGAGCTGCCGGAACGCGGCCTGCTGACCGGGACATTGATCACATTGACCCGGATGTAGGTGTTCGGAGAATCGCCGTAGCGATAGGTGCCGTTTTGGGTGTACTTCTCCGGCTTTTCGATCTGGCTCTCTTCCACCACTTCCTTGCTCTTGATCATGCTGCGGCCGCAGTAGGCGCAGTTGTCCTTGCCTTCTTCACGCGGCATGCCGCAGCCCGGGCAAAACGCGTAATACTCGATCTTCGTACGGGTGATCTTTTTCTCGGTCGTCTTTTCCGAGCCAAAGCCCGTGCCGCTGAGCATATAGCGGATAAATTTGATCAGCAGGACAATGGGCGTGACGATAATAAAGATAAAGATGGCGCTGCCGATGATGATGCCGAGGACCTCCATGATGCCGCTGAACGCGCTTCCTTGTCCGCCCGGCGTATACGGCTCGTAGCCGCCGCCTTCCTGACGCTCGGGGGAGAAGCCGAACGCGTCGTTCGGATAGACCACGCTCATGGTATAGCGGTCCCCGGGAGAGAGCGAAGCCGTAAAGACCAGATAGCCGTCTTGCTGCAGGCAGTCGGGCTGCCAGGCACCGGCGTTTTCCGCGTTCCAGAGGATCGTGAGCTGCTTGACCTGCATCCCGTCGAACCAGGCCGGTGTGAAGGTATAGGCCGTCTCGCCTTCCACCCACTTATCGATCTGATACATGTGGTCCTGGATCATAAAGAATTCCACGACCACGGTCTCGCCGGCGTAGTACGGCCGGTCCAGATAGATGGCCAGGGAGCTTCCTTTGTCGTCAATGCGTGAGATGGTATCCGAGGCGGCTTCGATCCGCTCATGGTACTGATTCGGTACGCCCAGATCGATCCAGTCGAGCGGCCCGTACTGCTTATCGTCCAGGACCTTCCACTCGATATGATAGGTCATGGAAAGCGTGGCGTCTTCATTCACATCAACCTGAATGATAAAATTTTCGATCTCATCGGTCGCTGCGGCCTGCGCCTTTACGGAGGGCAGCAGGAGGGCAAGCAGAAGGACTGCCGCAAGCAGCAGGCTCTTACAGTGTTTCATGACTTTCATCAGCAGGTCCTCCTTAACGGGCATTCGCCGGTCATTTCTGCCGAATACGCTCTGCGCTCCGAGCAGGCGGGGCTGTTCCAGATGGTCTCCCATTCATCACTCAGCATGCTGCCAAGAGGCGCATCGGAGAGCCAGCTCTGGCAGGGCACCACGTTCCCGCCGGGCGTGATGGCCATATTGGAAAGGCAGGCGCCGCAGGACGGCGAAGGAATATTCAGCTCGTCGAAGACCGCCTGCGGGATCCAGCCGGGCGAGGTGAAGGCGATCTCCATGCCGTTTGCATGGCAGTAGGCCACGGCTTCGCGCAGGATCGTTTCGAGCTCTTCACCGCTCAGCTGCAGCCGCTCGGAGGCTTCGCCAAGCGCGTTTCCGGTGGTGATGAGCCCGGAGCAGGTCACATAGATGACGCCCAGGCTGTGCAGGTATTCCAACGTTTTCACATAGTCGCGGTTCAGCGTGCACAGCGGCGTGTTGATGCTCACGGAGAGGCCGGCAGCCAGGGCATTCTTAATGCCTGCAGCCGTATTGGTAAACTGCGGGGCGGCAACCAGGCGGTTGTGCACCGCGGGATCGCAGGAATAGAAGGTGATCTGGACGCTGTCCAGCTCCGCCTCCCGCAGCTTTTTGCAGTAATCCGGCGTCAGCTTGATGCCGTTCGTGTTCAGCCGTGAGATGAACCAGCGCGCATAATGGATGAGCTCGAAGAGATCCTCCCGCATGGTCGGTTCGCCGCCGGTGAAGGTCACCTGCGGGATGCCTGCCGCGCGGCACTTGTCGAGGATCTTTTTCCACGTTTCGGTCGAAAGCTCTTCTTCATCGGACAGCATCTGGCCGGCGGCGTAGCAATGGATGCACTTCTGATTGCAGTGCCATTGCCCGTTTTTGGTCATGGCGCTGACCATGACATCCATACGGTGCGGCGCATTCATCATGTCCGCGTAATCCCCGAGACTCATGTAGTGGATATCGGTGGTCACCTCTTCACGGTAGGCGATCTGCTTCATCGTGGTGTAGATCTCCGTGATATCTTCGCGGATCTTCTTCCGCGAGAAGATCGGCATGATCTGCTTCACGTTTTCCTCCGTGCTGTCCAGAATGGACTGCAGGTCGGCTTCCCCGATCTCTTTGCCGTCGTACTTGTTCGTCTCGCGGATCATCTCCGCCAGAATAACGGCGTATGCAAAGTTGACGGGAATGATATCCGTCCCGTTGATGATCGCAATGCTGGCTTCAAAGCCGTTTTCCTCCTTCGCCGGCGGGATCAGATGGATGCGGATCGCGCCGGGCCCGTTCGGATTCAGTGTGGTATGGAGGACCTCCGTGAAGGTATGATCCATATAGTCCTGAATGCGCCGGACGGTTTTTGTTTTACGAAACAGTTTCGGTACTGTGGCCATAATACCTCCTGAACGGAAAAAGCTATTATATATTATATACGATGGCGCTGGCCCTGTCCAGAACCTTTACTGCTGCAGCGTCCTGTTTGCCGGAGGATTGTTCTTGAAAGCCTGCCCTGCGTCTGCTATGCTATAGTAAATCTGATGATTGCCGCGCAGGACGCGGAAAAGGAGAAACGTAATGAGTGAATTTAAGATCAAACACATCGGGATCAGAACGGACAGCGGAGAAGAGGCCATGGAGATCGCCTCGCTTTTGGCTGCCCTGTTTGACCTTCCCGGAACGAGAGACACGGAAGTTGCCGTCTGGGCAGGCGATCTGTTTGAAGTGATGAAGAGCAGCTACCGCGGAGAAAGAGGCCATGTGGCCATGCAGACGGATGATGTAGAAAAAGCGATGGCGGCCCTGCGCGAAAAGGGCATCGGCTTTGACGAAAGCTCGATCCGCAAAAACGAGGAGGGCCGCATCAGCTTTGTTTATCTGAAGAAGGAGATCGCGGGCTTCCAGTTCCACCTTACGCTGTAACCAGATTGACCAGCACTTCCACCATCTTTTTCATGGCGTCGACAGAGACGAATTCATGGATGCCGTGGAAGTTTTCCCCGCCGGTGGACAGGTTCGGGCAGGGCAGCCCCATAAAGGAGAGCTGCGCGCCGTCTGTACCGCCGCGGATCGGCACGGTCTTCGGTTCCACGCCGGCTTTTTGCATGGCTTCCTCCGCGCGGCGGATCACATGCATCACCGGCAGGATCTTTTCTTTCATATTGCGGTACTGGTCGCGGATCATAAGCTCGATGGTGCCTTCGCCGTAGCGCTCGTTCAGGAAATCTGCGGCGCGCTGCATCGTACGCTTTTTCTCTTCGAGCTTAGTTTCATCATGGTCGCGCAGGATGTAGCCGATCTTCGTGAGCGTTTCATTCCCCGCAATATCCCCCGCATGATAAAAGCCTTCATAGCCTTCCGTATGGGCAGGGGTCTCCGCAGGTGGCAGGAGGCTCATGAATTCGCCGGCGATCAGCACGGCGTTTTTCATTTTGTTCTTCGCGGAGCCGGGGTGGATGTTGACCCCGTGCACGGTGACTCTGGCAGCGGCGGCATTGAAATTCTCGTATTCAAGCTCGCCGAGGGTCCCGCCGTCCACCGTATAGCCGTAGGCGGCGCCGAAGCC
>CADCPP010000047.1 GCA_902803355.1 uncultured Lachnospiraceae bacterium
CATAGGTTGCCAGACTTTCCGCACTGGTCAATCCAGTTCATCCATTTCGACCGTTACTTCGATGTGATGTTTCACCTCAGAAAGTTTGGACAATAGTGCAATGGCTTCGCAGCCGGCGGCGTTCGGGAACATATCCACAAAGCACAGCCGCTGCGGCTCGTAGCCGCCCAGCCTGAGCGCCGGGATATCCCGCACCAGGCTTGCGGGCTTGCAGCTGATATACAGCAGATTCTCCGCGCCCCGCCGCATGATCTTCTGCAGGGCTTTCGGATTCACGCCGTCGCGCGGCGGATCCATCACGATCATCTCCGGGACCTGCGTGATCTCATCCAGCACTTTCAGCACATCGCCGCAGAGGAAGGAGCAGTTTGCAAGGCCGTTTAAGGCGGCATTTTCCCGCGCGGCCTGCACGGCTTCCTCCACGATCTCCACCCCGATCACTTCCTTCGCGGCCGGCGCCAGCACCTGCGCGATGGTCCCGGTCCCGCTGTAGAGGTCATAGACCGTGCAGCCGTCGATGGCGCCGATATACTCCCGCGCCTTTCCATACAGCAGCTCCGCGCCAGGGGTATTGGTCTGGAAAAAAGAGAAGGGAGAGATGCGGAAGGTAAGGCCAAGAACCGTCTCCGTGAGGAAGTCATCGCCCCACAGGGTAGTTACCTTTTCCGGAATGACCGCGTCCGCAAGGCTGTTGTTTTCCGTATGCAGAATGCCGCAAAGCTTTCCCTCCAGAGGCAGCTGCAGCAGCAGGTCCACGAATTCCTGCCCGGGCAGATAGCCGGAGACCGTCACCAGATTCGCCAGGATCTCTCCTTTGCGGTTTGCCCGCAGCACCAGATGCCGCAGGATCCCCTGATGGCTTTTCTTGTGCAGGAAGGGAACTTCCTTTTTGCGGAAATATGCCTGCACGGCGTCGCAGATCAGGCCGAAATCCGCCGGCGCGATGCGGCAGTCCGGCACGGGAAGGATGTCATAGAAGCTTCCTTTTTTATGCAGGCCCAGCGTGAGCGGGCCGTCCTTGGATTCATTGCCGAAGGAGTATTCCATCTTGTTGCGGCAGCCGTACTGCTGCGGGCTGCCCAGGATCCCTTCGTATTTTCCGCATGCAAAGAACTCTTCCGGAAGCTGCGTCCGGAAGAGTTTCAGCATCTCCTGTTCTTTTGCGGCAAGCTGCTCCGCGTAGGGCTCCGCGCCGTAGCGGCAGCCGCCGCAGCGCCCGAAGGCGCTGCAGGTCGCTTTTTCCGTCATGTGGTCTCCTGCTCCTTACGCTTCCGCAGGCGCTGCTTCGGCTTCAGCCTCAGGCAGGGCTTCCGGTGCAGCTTCCGCTTCGGGCTCAGCTTCGGAGCCTTCTTCCGCCGCAGCCGGCGCAGCATCCTCTTCCTTCTTTTCGTCCTTGAAGAGGGTCTCGTCTAATTCCTCATAATCATCGGCAAAGAAGAAATAGTAGACCAGCCAGCCGATCAGCGCCAGCACGGCAAGCACCAGAACGATGATCAGCGGTTTTTTCAGCTTGCAGCCGCATTTTTTCTGTTTGCTCATGGCAGTTCCTTTCTTCTGAAAAACGTATGCTTTCCCGCGATGCGGGTCATCTGCGGATATTATAGCATGGCAGGCCGTATCCCGCAAGGGAAAAGCTTCAGCCTCACCTTCCGCGCCCGGATAAAGCTTCTATTGCATCTCCGTTTTCAGCAGCTTCCGCAGCAGTTTGCTCAAGGGCTCATACAGCAGCAGGATCCCCAGAAACGAGGAAGCCGCCAGCAGCAGTTCAAAGCCGATATCCGAGATCAGATAGGCGATAAACGGCGTCTTCAGGACCCACATGGTCGGCACGATCATGATCCAGCAATAGAGGAAGGCAAACAGCGCGCCTGCAAAGGCTAACTTCAGGCTGTCCTCCGTGTGTTTGAACACGGTGCAGGTCAGCAGCGGGATCACCATCCAGGCGACCCACTGGCCCGTTGTCCAGATGGGATTCAG
Organism: uncultured Lachnospiraceae bacterium; assembly: GCA_902803355.1. Lineage (GTDB taxonomy): Bacteria > Bacillota > Clostridia > Lachnospirales > Lachnospiraceae > UBA6987. Next base: position 1,978 of record CADCPP010000047.1, read on the forward strand.
CGAGCCCATGTACACCGCGTCAAAGAAAAGGTAGACGGTGATGATCATGGTGCTTTTGGCAAAGCCAAGCGCCTTCGCGTACAGCAGCATCAGCAGGATCGTGAAATTCATGTTCGGCAGGAAGTTCAAAAGCTGCTCCTGTGTGAACAGGATCACCGTCAGCAGAGCCATGATGCAGAGCTCGCGTGCCGTCAGAAACGGTTTTTTCGATCCTTTGCCGGCCATTGTTTACTTCCCGAAATTCGGGTCATAGACGGTCATGCGGAATTCCAGTTTGTCGCCGTCCTTGTATGGCAGCGTCTCGATCCCCTCCATGGCCATCTCGCCGTTGATGAGGATACTGATAAACTGCGACCAGTCTGCCGGCGTCACCAGCGATTCGATGTTCATCAGCATGCCGTTGTCGATCAGGACGTTGTCAAAATTGTTTTTGACCAGATCCGTCAGCTTGTCGCCGGAATTGAAGACGATCTTCTTTTCCTTCAGCACCTTCTGGTCCACATCCGTTACCGTTACGGTGATGCTGCCGTCGCCCTTCGGCGTAAACGGCTTGGCAATGAGGATGTACGCCGCCGCGATCACGATCACGGCCAGCAGAGCCCAAAGAACCTTCTTGTTCTTCATGATAAAATTGACTTGAGAAAGACCTCCCCGCGATAATCCGGCCGCAAAAAAGACCTCTTCAGTCGTTCTCCTTAGAATATTCAGGCAAGTCTCCTGGCTCCGCTTCTTCCTACTGTCCGCCTTCTCACAAAAACTTGCAATGGCTTGCGGAATGCGCTTTTTTCGCGCCTTCCCGGATCTCGTCCGCGTTACAGTTGCCGGTACAGCTAAGGTCTTTCACCTTATTCCTTATTAAACCCCTGCGGGTGCCTGTTATCTGATGCGCTTTTGCGCGATCATGCATGGCTGATCACAGCTTCTTTGACGGCTAAAGGCCTGTCCGTCTCATTCTTCTGTTTTCTCAAATCCGGCAAAGCCGGCAAGCATCACCTTGCGGCCATAGTTATCGAAGTCCACGGTCACTTCAATGTCCCTCTTGCCCTGCTGCACGCTCACCACCGTGCCCTTGCCGTAGCGTTTCTGCGTCACGCGGTCTCCCGCTTTCAGATCCGCGCCGCTCTGCGAGGCGGCCTTGATCTTCTCCTCCTGCGAGGAAAAATACGAGGATACCGGTCCGCTGCCCTGAGGTCTTACGCTTCCGCGCAGCTTGGGTTTTTCCTCATCATTGTTTACTGTTCCGAAGCCGAAGCTGTCACCGAAATCTGTCCAGCCCACGCTGGCCCCCTTTCTGCCGAAGGAAGAGATCCTTCCGGCCTCAAAATCTTTTTTCATCTGTCTCTCGCTGCCTTCGCGCACGCCCATCATGGAAGCTTTGCGCTCCCGCTTTAAGCTGAGCGGATCGATCTCGTCCACGAACTGCGATGTATTATGGATCTGTGTCTGTCCGTTGATCATGCGCACGCGCGCTGCGGTCAGGATCAGTTTTTCCTGCGCGCGGGTAAAGCCCACATAGCAAAGGCGCCGCTCTTCTTCCAGGTCTTTCTCGTCTCCGGAATACAGAGACTTCGCGCTGGGGAAGAGGTCCTGCTCCATCCCGGCCAGGTAGACCTTGGGAAACTCCAGACCCTTGGCGCTGTGCATGGTCATGAGCGTCACGCGGTTCGTTTCGTCGACCATTTCATCCACATCCGAAACTAACGCCACCTGCTCCAGAAAACGGTTCAGAGCCTCGGGATCGCCCGGCTCATCCGCAAAGGATGCTGCCTTGTTCTGCAGCTCCAGAAGGTTCTCCAGTCTGGCCTCCGCCTCGATCTCGCCCTCTTCCTTCAGGGCTTCCCGATAGCCGCTCTTGTCCAGGATCAGATCGATCAGCTCCGCCACGCGCAGCTCATCTTTTGCCGCGCGGAAGCTTTCGATCAGCGACAAAAACTCGCTTAGCTTTGCCGCTGCGGCCTTTTTGGTCACGGGATCTGCCGCCGCGCGCCGCAGCGCCTCGAAGAAGGTCAGGCCCTGCTCAGCCGCCTGCGCGGCAATATTGTTCACCGTCGTATCCCCGATCCCGCGGCGGGGCACATTGATGATGCGGCGCACCGCCACATCGTCATAGGCATTTGCCACGGTCTTTAAATAGGCCAGAAGGTCCTTGATCTCCCGGCGCTCATAGAAGTTCGTGCCGCCGACCAGCATATACGGGATGCCGCGCTCCACAAAGGCTTCCTCCAGCAGTCTGGACTGGCTGTTCGTGCGGTAAAGCACGGCGCACTGCCCGTAGGCAAAGCGGCCCTTCTCCTGCTCGATATCCCGGGCGATGTCCCTGGCCTCCTCATGCGCGTCCGCGTATTCCCGGAGTGCCACACGATCGCCCTCCGGCTTGTCCGACCAGAGCGTCTTGTCCATGCGCTCGCCGTTATGGCTGATCACCTGGTTCGCCGCCGCCAGGATATTTTTGGTGGAGCGGTAATTCTGCTCCAGACGGATCACCTCCGCCCCGGGAAAGGCCTTCTCGAAGTTCAGGATATTCCCGATATTCGCTCCGCGGAATTTGTAGATGGACTGATCGTCATCGCCCACCACGCAGAGATTTCTGTGCTCCCTTGCGAGCAGCTCCACAAACTGAAACTGGGCTGTATTCGTGTCCTGGTACTCATCCACAAGAATATAGCGGAAGCGGTTCCGGTACTGTTCCAGAACATCCTCGTTTTCCCGGAAAAGCAGTACGGTGTTCGTCAGCAGGTCGTCAAAATCCATGGCGTCTGCCATCAGCAGGCGCTTCTGGTATTCGGTATAGAGCTCCGCGATCTTCTGTTCCCGAAAGCTGCCCGGCCGGGAAGCATAGTCCTCCGCCGTGATCACCTCATCTTTCAGGGACGAGATCTGCCGCAGCACATCCTTTTCATTGTAGATCTTCGGATCCAGATCTTTATCTTTGATGATGCGCCGCATGAGCACGCGGGAATCCTCGGTATCGTAGATGGTAAAAGAGCGGGTGTAGCCCAGTCTGTCTGCCTGGCTTCGCAGGATGCGCGCGCAGCAGGCATGGAAAGTGGAGACGAAAACGCTGCCGCCCTGCGGCGTCATGGCCGTTACGCGGCTTTTCATCTCTTCGGCTGCTTTATTGGTAAAGGTTATGGCTAAAATATGCCAGGGATCTACCCCTTTTTCCTCAATCAAATAGGCTATGCGGTGCGTCAGGGTACGCGTTTTTCCCGAGCCGGCTCCGGCCAGAATGAGCAGCGGTCCCTCTGTTGTCCGCACAGCCTTCTGCTGAGGCGCGTTCAGCGTCTCACAGATGGATGTCATATCAGATTATTCTCCTTTTAAGCGTTTGCGCGCGGCCTCATAGCCCTCGCCGCCCTGCAGCAGAGAGCGCTTGACGCGGCTGATGGTCGCGGTAGACGCGCCGGTTTTTTCCTCGATCTCGTTATAGGTCATCTTATCCCGCAGAAGGAAAGCGACCTGCTGCCGCTGTGCAAGGGTTGCGATCTCATTGATGGTGCACACGTCCAGCAGATACTGTTCCACTTCCTCTTCGGTCTCAAGCGTCAGAATGGCCCGGATCAACTCGCGGACAGGCTCCGACTGCATCAGCTCTTTCATTGCATCCCTCCGGCACGAATCGTACTGCCAGCACTTTAGCACATAAAAGCGCTGCTGTCAAGCTTTATTCACTTCAGGCGGAGGCAAATTGCAAATCCGTCGGCTTTTTGCTACAATACATGAAACCGATCGATTTCCCGCTGTTTTGCCGGCGGTTTTGCGGAAAGGCAGGATATGAATACCCGAAAATTATACTATGAAGACCCTCATCTGACAGAATTTGACGCCGAAGTGCTTTCCTGCGAAAGCGTCTCAGGCGGTTTTGCCCTCGTCCTGGATCAGACCGCCTTTTATCCCGAAGGCGGCGGCCAGCCTACCGATCTGGGCGTGATCAACGATATCCCCATCAGCTTTGTCCGGGAAAAGGACGGTGTGATCATCCATCTTGCGGAGCAGCCGCTCCCGGCCGGAACAAAGGTGCACGGCCGGATCGATGCCGGGCGCCGGCGCGATCTGACAAGCCAGCACTCGGGAGAGCATATCGTGAGCGGCCTCATCTGCCGCCGCTTTTCCTGCGACAACGTGGGCTTTCATATCAGCGACGACGGCGTGACCATCGATTTCAATGCGCAGATCGGCTGGGAGGATCTGCTGCCCATCGAGGAAGAGGCCAACCGTCTGATCCGGGAAGATCTGCCGGTGCGCTGCTATTTTCCGGGCGCGGAGGAACTGGCTGCCACCGATTACCGCAGCAAAAAAGCCCTGAGCGGTGAGGTTCGCCTGGTCGAATTTCCGCAGGCAGATCTCTGCGCCTGCTGCGGCACGCATGTGGTCCGGACCGGTGAGATCGGGCTCATCAAGCTTCTCTCCTGTGAGCCGCACCGCGGCGGCGTCCGCATCCGCATGCTCTGCGGCGCGCGTGCCCTGCACTATGTCCGCACGGTCTGTGAGGAAAACCGCAAGGTCTCTGCGCTCTTATCCGCCAAAGAAGATGCGACCGGAGCTGCCGCCGCGCGCGTGCTGAAGGAGCTTGCGCAGCGGAAGGTGCGTATGGCCGCGATGGAAACGGCCTGGACAGAAGGCCGCGCGCAGGCGTTTGCCGGCAGGGGAAACGTCCTCCTGCGGGAGGAAAACATGGATCCCGACAGCACCAGACGCCTGACAAGCGAGCTGATGAAGACCTGCGGGGGCTTCGCCGGTGTGCTGTCCGACTGCGGGGAAGACGGGATCCGCTATGCCTTCGGCATGGAGGGCGGCGATCTGAAAGCCCTTACCGTTTCCCTGAACGCCGCCTTTTCCGGGCGTGGCGGCGGCAAGCCGGATTTTGTACAGGGGACCCTGCACGGCAGTCTGCACGAGATCACGCAGCAGCTGCGCGGCAGCATTCCGCAGCTGATCGTGGAGTGAGCCCTGCCCGGGTCCAAGGAGAAATCTCCCGGACGCAGAGCAACCCCGCGTTTTCAGAGAGAGGGGCATGCACCCGATCATTGTTTTCACTTCTTATCCATGCTATATTGTATTTCACCGCTTAAGTCTATGTTTTTTAGAGGAGGCCTCATGAAAACCATTACCCTCGGCCGCACCGGCATCACCACGCCGCAGAACGCCTTCGGCGCCCTGCCCATCCAGCGCGTTTCCACTGACTACGCCGTCATGCTCCTGCGCAAAGCCTATGAAGGCGGCATGACCTTCTTCGATACCGCCCGCGCTTATACTGACAGCGAGGAAAAGCTCGGCATCGCCTTCGAAGGCATGCGTGACAAGGTCCGCATCGCCTCCAAAACGCAGGCAAAAACGCCGGACAAGCTCTGGGAGGATCTGGAGACTACACTGAAGAATCTGAAGACCGACCATCTCGATCTTTATCAGCTGCATCAGGTCCCTCAGTGCTACCGCCCCGGCGACGGTACCGGCATGTATGAAGCCCTGCTGGAAGCCAAAGAGAAAGGCCTCACCCGCCACATCGGCGTCACGGCGCATAAGATCGGTGTTGCCGAAGAGGCAGTGCAGAGCGGTCTGTATGAGACGCTGCAGTATCCCTTCAATTATCTCTCCACCGAGCGGGAGATTGCGCTGGTCAGAGCCTGCAAAGACGCTGGCATGGGCTTTATCGCCATGAAGGGGCTCTCCGGCGGCCTGCTGAACAATTCCAGGACCTGCATGGCTTTTATGTCGCAATTTGACAACGTCGTTCCCATCTGGGGCATCCAGCGGGAAAGCGAGCTGGATGAATGGCTGGCGTTCTTTGAGAAGGATGCGGTCATGGATGAGGAAGCCGCCGCTATCATCGCAAAGGACAAAGCCGAGCTGGGCGGCGATTTCTGCCGCAGCTGCGGCTACTGCATGCCCTGCACGATGGATATCCAGATCCGGCACTGCGCCCGTATGAGTCAGATGATCCGGCGCGCGCCTTCTGCTGCCTGGCTTTCTCCTTACTGGCAGGAAGAGATGGCAAAGATCGAGTCCTGCATTGAATGCGGCGTCTGCATGACCCGCTGCCCGTATGAGCTGAATATTCCCAAGCTCCTCCGGAAGAATCTGGAGGACTACCGCAGGATCCTGTCCGGAGAGGTCACGGTCTGATCTCCGGCCTTCGGCGCTTCCTGCCGCCCGCCTATTTCGTTTAACCTGAATCGATGAAGACCCGTTTCCGCATGATCCGACGCCTCGCTGCCTTCGGCGCGGCACTTTTCCTGACGCTGCAGCTTGGAGGCTGCGGCTGGATCTTCATGCCCGGACCGGTCATCATCACCGAAGATCCCTCGGCAGAGGCGATCTCTTCAGAAAGCAGCTTATCCGCTTCCACTGAAGCCTCTCTTTCGGAGTCATCCGCAGATCCGGGTACCTCCGCCGCTTCCGAAGCTTCCTCTGCCCCCGAAACACCCTCCGGAACAGAAGACGCCTCTTCTGATGTCACCGCCTCTTCGGAGGACACTCCGACCGCAGACGCCCCCGCAGAAAGCACAGAAAGCGGAGAAGCTGCGGAAAGCGCTGAAAACGCGGAGACAACGGCGACAGTTGAGACAACAGAAACCGCAGAAGCCGCTGCAAGCGCAGAGACGCCGGAGACAGCAGAGACAAGCGAGGGGGGAGAGACCGCAGAATCCTCCGAAGCGCCTGCTTCTTTCACGGTCGATTATTTCCGCACCCCGGCCATCCTGCGCGACTTTTCTGCCCAGACCGCCCTGGTCGACGCCTACAATCTGATCGAAGCCTGCCTGAACTACCGGACAAGTTCTCCGGCCGTGAGCGCCCCTGAAGATGCCGGCCTTGTTCTCTATCTGGCCGATACCCTCTGCCCTCTTTTGAAGGCCTTTACGAATATCAGCGAAGAGAGCTTCTCCGGCGGGACGTTTTCCTGGGAATTTTATGTCAGCAAGATGGAATTTGCCCTGATCCGCACGGAATTTGAAAAGCAGGTCGCCTCGTATATCGAGCCAGTCCTTGCCCTCTCCGGCGATTACCGGGAGACCGAACGGGCGCTCCTGCTCTACCATGCCTATACCGCGCCGGCATCCTATAATTATGACATCCTTTCCGGCACCTTTAAGACCCGCACCGAAGCAGAGCAGCACCGCATCCACTCCGCCTACGCGGGGATCGTTGATCACAAGGGCGTCTGCCACGACCTTGCCGGCGGCATGACCTTCCTCTTTATCCAGGCCGGCTTCAACGCAGGCCGCGTGAGCGTGATCACCAAAGAGGATGAACATTCCTGGACACTGATCGAGCTGGACGGCCGCTACACCTTTGTGGACGCGACCTGGGATGTGGGCGGCTCCTTCTCCTATTTCGGGACTTCAGCCGCAGGCAGGACCACGCAGGTTGGCGGGTCCTTCCGCAAAGATGACATGAATCTCTATCGCTATAACGCGCCTTCCCATTATGACATCGTCGATCCCGGTTTCAAAAAGCTGCATCAGTTTTCCCGCAGCTACAGCGGAACACTCATCGACCTGAGCATTGAAGAAGGCTTCACGCCACACCGCCTGCGCTTTACGCTTCCGGACGGCTCGCGCCTTAGCATCGACTGCCCCTGATGCCGGCAGATAAAATAATCAAAGAAGGGAACAGATCATGAAAAAAGGGCTTTTCGCCGCAGCCGCTGCGCTGCTGCTGTTTTGCCTTGCCGCCTGCGGCGCCCGGAAGGATCCGTCTGAGACCGCGGCCTCTCCCGTCCTTTCCGACTCCCCCGTGATTCACGAGCTGGAATTCGGCGGCGTCTATCTGGACAAGACCATTGATGAGTTCAATGCGCTCGGCTTTGTCTATGGTGACAGCGTGGATGTGACGTTTTCAAACGGGTACAAGCTCGAAGACCTGCCCTACTACAACGGTTACTATACCCGCACTGGCGATCCGCTGGTGGTGGCGTATCCGGGCTATCCTCATATCAAGGTCTGCATCAACAACGGCAGCGATCTGTGGCTGCTGGCCGGTCTTGATGAGAGCATGAGCGGCAAGATCGTCCTTCGGGAAAAGGGCAAATATGCCAATATCCAGGACGCCCGCGATATCCATTATGAGGATGAACGGGAGAAGTTTCCGAGCGATGAAGTCTTCGCGAACTTCCGCGCCGTCAAGGCCGGACAGATCGCGGAAAACACCCTGTACCGCTCTGCATCGCCCTGTGACAATCAGCATCAACGCGCGCCGTATACCGACGCTTTGATGAAAGAGGCCGGTGTGCAGTACATTCTGAACCTGGCCGATAATGACGAAAAGATTAAAGGTTATCTTGCAAAAGAGGATTTTGCCTCGCCCTATTTCCTTACGCTTTATGAAAGCGGAAGTGTTGATCCCATCGCGCTGAACATGAATTTTTCTTCCGAAGATTTCCGGGCAAAGGCGGCCTCCGGCCTTGCCCGCATGGCAGAAAGGAGCGGCCCCTATCTGGTCCACTGCACGGAAGGCAAGGACCGCACCGGCTTTGTCTGCCTGCTGCTGGAAGCGCTCTGCGGTGCGAGCTATGAAGAAATCGTGGACGATTACATGATCACCTATGACAATTATTACCAGATCTCGAAGGACGAAAAGCGCCCGAATGCTTCGCTCAGCCTCCTGCAAAGCTATTATCAGCTCAAAGAGAGCCAGAACAGCGTGCGCTATACCGTGATCGTGGAAAACGTGCTGAACCCCATGGTGCAGGTCCTGGCCGGGAATGAGACGGATCTTGCGAA
>CADCPP010000048.1 GCA_902803355.1 uncultured Lachnospiraceae bacterium
CCGCCTTTTTACGCGGCCGGCACGGTTTCGGCTGAAGCTTCAGGCGTGGCGGAAGGCACAGCTGCGGCCGCAGGCGCTGTCTGGCCGGCTGCACGTTTTTCAGCTTCTTCCTTCTCCGCCTTGAAGGGGTCAACCTGCTGGGAATAGGCAAGGCCAGTATCCAGGCTCAGCTCCTCCTGGTTGCGGTAGAAGTAGTCGTCCACTTCCTCCTGCCCGCCGGTGCGCTCCTGCCAGTCCAGAAGGCGGTACTCCATTTCCGGGTCGCAGGTCCAGATATCCCCGTTTTCGTCAACAATGCGCACCCAACCGTGGGGATCCTCCATGGCGCTCATGACGCCGCCGGTGGCATAGGCCTGGTAACCGAGGCCTCTTGCCAGCGCGGCAAATTCCGCCGCGAAGTAATAGCAGTTGCCCGCCTGCTCCTCCAGGGCCTTTGTGGCAATCTCGACCATCCAGCCCTCAGGGCCGTGGGCGGGTTCGATGCTCAGCTCGTGATTCGGAAAGCCCACATACTTGATGTTGTCGCGGGTGTATTCGTACATCGCGCGGAGCTTTTCCATGCGGGTCATGCCGCTGTCGGTGTTTTTCGCGATCACGTCCGCCACCAGTTTGTCCAGCTTTTCATCGCCGCTGGTATAGTGGCCGTCTTCGCCAAAATGCAGCACGCCGATATAGGTATCGTGCTTCAGGCTGCCGTCTGCGTTAATCGCGCAGAGATAGCCCCTGTCCCACCAGAAGCCGTCCTGCGCTTCCTTCAGGCGCTGCTCGCGCAGAAGCGCGTCGGGGTCCGGCGTGGGCGCCGGAGTTGGTGTCAGCTCGGCTGGCGCAGCGGCGACCGCGACAGTCGGGTCAGGGCCTGCCGCGCCGCCTTCCCTGCCGCAGCCGCAGAGCAGAACCGCAAGCAGGAGAACCGACATGGCTTTCGCGAGCACGAAGATTTTTGATTTCTGCGTTTTTCCCATGATTTTCGTTAAAAACCCTTTCGCAGAGAAACTGACCGGATCAGAGGTCGGGATACAGCGGGAACTGTCTGCAGAGCTCGATCACCTGTTCCTTCACCTCGGGAACGGCTTCGCTGCCTTCGCGGACCAGACGGCCGATCATGGCACCGATCTGGCGCATTTCCGGCTCCTTCATGCCGCGGGTGGTGCTGGCGGGAGAGCCAAAGCGCAGACCGCTTGTCTGCTTGACCGGCAGCGTGTCGAAGGGGATGCCGTTTTTGTTGGCCGTGATGTTCGCATCGTCCAGCAGCTGCTGAACCTCGGCGCCGGTCTTGCCAAACTTGTTATATACATCCACCAGCATCATATGGTTGTCGGTGCCGCCCGTCACCAGACGGATTCCCTCCGCCTGCAGGGCATCGGCGAGAGCCGCCGCGTTGTTCACAACCTGCTGCTGATACTGCTTGTATTCCGGACGCAGCGCTTCATTCAGGGCTACGGCCTTCGCCGCGATCACGTGCATCAGGGGGCCGCCCTGGCTTCCCGGGAAAACGGCGCTGTCGATCTTCTTCGCCAGCTCTTCCTTGCAGAGGATGATCGCGCCGCGGGGGCCGCGCATGGTCTTGTGGGTGGTGGTGGTCACCACATGGGCATAGGGCACCGGGCTCGGATGCACACCGCCGGCGATCAGGCCGGCCACATGGGCGATGTCGATCATCAGCCAGGCACCAACCTCGTCCGCGATCTCGCGCATTCTCTTATAGTCAATGAAGCGGGGATAGGCGCTGGCGCCGCCGATGATGATCTTCGGCTTCACCTCGTGGGCCTTTCTGGCCAGCTCGTCATAGTCGATCATCTCGGTCTCGCGGCTGACGCCGTAGGACACGGCATTGAAATATTTTCCGGAGATCGAAGCCTTCGCGCCGTGGGTCAGGTGCCCGCCGTCACTCAGGCCCATGCCGAGGATCGTATCACCCGGCTTGAGCAGGGCAAGGTAAACCGCCACATTCGCCTGGGAACCCGCGTGGGGCTGGACGTTCACGTGCTCCGCGCCGTAGATCTTCTTTGCGCGGTCGATGGCGATCTGCTCCACTTCATCCACGAATTCGCAGCCGCCGTAATAGCGCGCCCCGGGATAGCCCTCGGCGTACTTGTTGGTCAGGTGGCTGCCCATGGCCTCCATGACAGCTTCACTTACAAAGTTCTCGGAAGCGATCAGCTCGATATGATCGCGCTGGCGCTTCAGCTCCCTCTCCATGGAGGCAAAAATCTCCGGATCTTCCCGGCGAATATGATCATAATTCATTCGGCATTCCTCCGTTATA
>CADCPP010000049.1 GCA_902803355.1 uncultured Lachnospiraceae bacterium
ATGCCCAGTATTTTTGGTGAGAATTTATTTGATGACTGGTTTGATTTCCCGGAGTTCAGAGATCTGGACAAGACCGAAAGAAAGCTTTACGGCCGGCACGCCGACAGGCTGATGAAGACAGATGTGCATGAGCACGAAGACCATTATGAACTTGATATCGATCTGCCTGGTTTCACGAAAGATGAGATCACGATCGAGCTGAACAATGGCAATCTTGTTGTCAGCGCCGCCAAGGGGCTTGATGAGGACAAGGCCAACAAGGGCAAACTGATCCGTCAGGAGCGTTATGCGGGCGCCATGCAGAGAAGCTTCTATGTAGGCGATCACGTGAAGACGGAAGATGTGAAAGCAAAGTTTGAACATGGTGTCCTGAAGCTTTCCGTGCCGAAGAAAGAAGCGATTCCTGAAAAGAAGACCATCCTGATCGAAGGATAAGCAAAAACAGAGCATGAACCGCCGCAGAGCAAGATCTGCGGCGGTCTTTTTGTACAGAAAAAAGATATTTCAGAATGATTTCACCCTGCTTTTATTCGAAATAACGCGACGATTGAAAAAACCGCCCTGTTCTGCTATAGTTTTGACAGCAAGGAACGGAGGAAATGACATGTTTGGAAAAGTACTCGGCGCGTATCTGAAAAATCTGAAGCTGACAGTGATCCCTATGGCATTTACCTATCTGGGAGCTATTATCCTGATCATTTTTGCCTGGCGGGGGGCGGCATCGCTGATCGGGATCCTCACGGTCGGGCTCTCCGCAGCGGCCGGCATTGCGGCAAAGGGTTTTTCGATGAATGCCGCAGAACTCTCCGCAGCCTTTCGTGAGATCCACAGCCTTTCCGGGATAGGCACGTTTGTAAATGAAGGCGTGGGTAGCTTTGTGGAAAAGCTCGGCATCACCGCGGCGGAAACACTGGAAAAGATCGGCAATACCGTCACGGAAGCGCTGGAAAGCTTCTTTATCCGGATCGGCAGCGGTTTTCTGGTGTTTTTCCTGTTGTTTGTTGTCGGGTTCGTGCTGTGCAGCATTGCCGTCCGCAAAAGCAGCGGCGCAAGGGTGAGCGGCAAGACCGTTCTGCTGAACACAATTTTCAAAGTGATCCTCCTGTCAATGGCCATTGGCGGCCTGGGCTATGCCTCTTCGCTGAAGAGCGGCTGGGCACTGCTTGCTGCCGTGGTACTGGTCCTTCTGGAGATCTTCCTGACGCTGCTTGGCGCTTTTCTCTCGCAGTATAAGTTTAAGGAGATCCGGCACGTCTTTCGGCTCGTGAATCCGAAGACGATGCTGGCCTTCACCGCGCTGACGATCCTGCTTACCTGCCTTGCCTTCGGACTCGGCTACCTGATCTTCCTGCTTTTGAAGGATACGCTGATCGCCCTGATCCTGGTTGCCCCGCTGATCGTCTATGTCCTGTGCTTTCTGGATGCCCTTGCCGAGATCTACGTACGCAAGGGAGAGAACAAGATCCCCGTACAGCCGTAAGGAGACATCATAGAAATAATTTGACAAAAACTCTTGACACGTCAAAATATATTTGATAAAACATAATTGAGTCAAATGTAAAGAAGGGAGAGGCGATATGGACTACGATCATCGAGAGGCAATGAAGCTGCAGTATCAGCTGTGTTTTCCGCTTTATGCGGCGGCAAGAAACATTACCGGTCTCTATACGCCCTGGCTGAAGCCGCTCGGTCTCACCTACACCCAGTATCTGGTCATGCTTGTGCTGTGGGAAAAGGACGGGGTCACGGTTTCGGAGATCGGGAAAAGACTGATGCTGGATAACGGGACCATCTCTCCTCTTCTGAAAAAGCTGGAAAAGGCCGGGCTGATCAAACGGAGCCGCTGCCGGGAGGATGACCGCATTGTGGAGATCAGCCTCACGGAAGAAGGCAGGGCGCTGCAGGATAAGGCGGCAAAGGTTCCCGCGGGCGTGGCGGGCTGTGTGAATCTCCCGCCGGAAAAGAGCAGGCAGCTCTACGAGCTCTTGTATGAGCTGCTGAGGAATCAGGGATATCAAACAGAGTGAATCAGGGAAAGGAGAAGCACGATGAAGACAGTGTATGATTTTAGCGTCAAGAACAGAAAAGGCGAAGAGGTGAGCCTTTCGGAATATAAGGGAAAGGTCCTGCTTATCGTCAATACGGCCACCGGCTGCGGCTTCACCCCGCATTATGAACCGCTGGAAGCCATGTATAAGGAGCTGCGGGATAAGGGCTTTGAGATCCTGGACTTCCCCTGCAACCAGTTCGCGAACCAGGCGCCGGGCAGCGATGATGAGATCCATGAATTCTGCACCCTGAAGTTCGGCACCGAATTTCCGCAGTTCATGAAGATCGATGTAAACGGCGAGACCGCGGATCCGCTCTTTGCCTATCTGGCCACGGAAAAGCCCTTCGAAGGCTTTGGAAAAGGCCTGAAATTTGCCGCGCTGAAGAAATTCACCGACATGAACAATAAGGCGTTCGGAGATAAGGCGTATATCAAATGGAACTTTACGAAGTTCCTCGTGGACCGTGAGGGCAAGGTCATTGCCCGCTTTGAGCCCACCGTCGATATGAAGGACGTGAGAGAAGCCGTTGTCAAGGCACTGTGATCCTTGCGCGGGAAAAGCGAAACACCGGGGCGATCCCCGGTGCTTTTGCGTATAAGCAGAGGACCGCACGCTTCCCTGAAAAAGCCTTGCTTATCCTGCGGGGAATTGCTACAATCATAGTGCCTCCGGACCGCGCCTATCTGACGGAGGCGGGGGCTTAGATGACACTGGATGAACTGGAAAAGGAAGTTCGGAAGGAACAGCAAAAGGAAAGCAGAAAACAGAAGAAAACGAGGTTTGCGCTTTGGCTGCTGATCGGTATGCTGCTGCTCGCTTCGGGCGGGCTGATCTTTTTGGCGGCAAAACGGCAGGACGGCGCGTTCAGTGAGGCATCAGAATCCATCCTTTCACCGAAAGACGGCATCTGGGCACAGGTCCAAGTGATCGATGTGGGGCAGGGCAGCGCCACACTGATCCTGAGCGGCGGTGAGGCCATGCTGATCGACGGAGGCGGTGCCGCGCATTCCTCCGTGACGGTGGCCGCCTTAAAAAAGAGCGGCGTGACCGGGCTGAAATACCTCGTCGCGACGCATTTTGACGCGGATCATCTTTACGGGGCGATCGGGGCGCTGGAAGCCGTCGGCGCGGAGAAGGTCCTGCTGCCGGATTATACGGCGGATTCGGCAGTTTACAGCAGCTTTATGCGGCATCTCGAAGCGAAAGCGGGAGAGACCGAGACGATCCATCCAAAACCCGGAGAAACGTACCGGCTTGGTTTCGGAGAGTTCACTATCCTTGCTCCGTGTTCCGGGAGATATGAGGCGGAAAACGATTATTCGATCGCGCTGCGCTTTGCCGCAGGCGGCAGCTCTTTGCTGATCACCGGCGATGCGGAGAAGGTAAGCGAGGAAGAGATGCGGGCCAATAACCGCGGCAGACGGAGTCTGGCTTCTGATATCTACATCGTTGGCCATCACGGCAGCGCGTCATCCTCTTCGGCAGCGTTTCTAAAGGATGTTTCGCCGTCATATGCCATTATCAGCTGCGGCGCGGGGAATGACTACGGCCACCCGAAGGAGGCCGTGCTGAGGCGCCTTAAGCTGCTGGAAATTCAGCTGTACCGGACGGACGTGCAGGGAGATATCCTTTTCCGCTTTACCGGGGAGGGGATCGTCTGGGAAAAAGAACCCTGCAATAACTATACGCCGGGGTAAAAATAAGATAATAACGCAAAAAACAGAGGATAAACAAAGGGGTAGACCATGATCAGACTGGAAGAAAAAAATGCGAAGAGTTTCTTAAGCGAGGCTGCCTGGCAGCAGGCGGCAAAGGACGCGCAGGCGGCTGCGGAAGTTCTGCAGGGCAGACAGGGCGCGGGGAATGATTTCCTCGGCTGGGTGGACCTGCCGGAGGACTATGACAAAGCGGAATTTGCCCGCATCAAACAGGCGGCGGAAAAGATCCGGAAGGATTCCGACGTGCTCGTGGTCGTCGGCATCGGCGGCTCGTATCTCGGCGCGCGCGCGGCAGTTGAGCTGCTGCAGCATCCTTTTGCGGCGGCACTTCCGGCCGTAAAACGCGGCGGCCCGCAGATCGTCTTTGCCGGCAATCAGCTGAGCAGTTCTTACATGAACGGCCTGATCAGTCTGCTGGAAGGAAAACGCTTCTCCATCAACGTGATCTCCAAATCCGGGACCACGACCGAGCCCGCGGTGGCCTTCCGTATACTGAAAGGCCTGCTGGAGAAAGAGGTCGGCAAGGAAGAAGCGGCCAGGCGCATTTACGCGACCACGGACCGGGCAAGAGGCGCACTGAAGACGCTCGCGGACAGTGAAGGCTATGAGACTTTCGTGGTGCCGGACGATGTGGGCGGACGCTACTCCGTGCTGACGGCGGTGGGACTGCTTCCGATCGCAGCGGCCGGGATCGACATCGACGCGCTCATGGCCGGCGCGCAGGCGGAAAGAAAGCGCCTGACGAACGCGCCGTTTGCGGAAAATGACGCTCTGCGTTACGCGGCGGTACGCAATGCTCTCTACCGCGAAGGCAAGAAGGTCGAGATCCTCGCAAATTACGAACCCGGCCTGCACTATGTGGGCGAATGGTGGAAGCAGCTTTACGGCGAGAGCGAAGGCAAGGACGGCAAAGGCATCTTCCCGGCGGCCGTAGACCTTACCACCGACCTGCACTCCATGGGCCAGTATATCCAGGAAGGCGAGCGGATCCTCATGGAGACCGTGATCGCGGTGGATGACGCCGGCAGGGAAGTTCTGATGACAAAAGAAGAAAGCGACCTGGACGGTCTGAATTACCTGGCCGGCAGGACGCTCGATTTTGTGAATAAGAGTGCGATGAAGGGGACGATGCTGGCGCACACCGACGGCGGCGTGCCGGTAAATCTTGTGCACATGGACGCGATGGATGAGAAGTCTCTTGGTGAGCTGTTCTATTTCTTCGAATATGCCTGCGGCGTTTCCGGCTACATGCTTAAGGTCAATCCCTTCAATCAGCCCGGTGTGGAAAGTTACAAGAAGAATATGTTCGCACTGCTCGGCAAGCCCGGATACGAAGAAAGAAGGGAAGAACTGCTGAAGCGGCTGTAAGTGCAGGATAGCGGCCTCTGCTCGTCTCCGGCATTCCTCGCCGAAGCCGCTGCCGCTGTCCCCTGCTCTGAGCCGGCATAAGGCCGCACGGATGACGGCACATGCGCAGGCGCAAGCAGGCTCCGGATAAAAACCGCGCTATCCTCTGCGCGGTTTTTACCGAGGTTCAGCGGGAAATGCATCAAGCATTTCTGCGGTTTACGAGGCTTCCGGTAAGTCTGCGCAGAGCATGCGCATTCGTGCCGTCCCGGGCGGTCCGCCTGCCGGGGAGGAGCAGGCAAGGCGGTAAGCCTTGGAGGAATCAGGGAAGATCCTCCTCGATCACCTGGATCTCCAGGTAATCAAAGGGGATCTGCTCAATAAAGGAGTCCTGACGAAAGCGCGTTTTGGCACTCTTCTGGAATTCCTTGACATTGGTCTTCAGCCAGGTGGGCACTTCAAGATCGAATTCCGTGCAGATGAGCCTGAGCGACTCAAACACCTTGACGGTGCGGTTCTGCGTCCCTTCCAGCAGGACTTCAGTATCCCGCAGAAGATGATTATCCTGAATGATCTTACCCCAGATGCGCATGTTCTTACTCCTTTAGACTGTGCCTGTCTTACAGATTGCGGTATGGCTGCAGACAGTATAGAGAAAAAAACGAAGAAACACAAGCCTGTTTTGCCTTGCGATTTTCAGCGAGTGTGATAAAATAATAACGAATTCAAACGCAGGAGGTTAATTATGCCTTTAGTTACTTCAACAGAGATGTTCGCCAAAGCCTATAACGGCGGCTATGCCATCGGTGCATTCAACGTCAACAACATGGAGATCATCCAGGGTATCGTGGAAGCG
>CADCPP010000050.1 GCA_902803355.1 uncultured Lachnospiraceae bacterium
ACGCATGAAGACTGGGAGGGGGCAGCGCTCACGCTCTTTTCCGGGAATCCTTCGGTCTCCGGGACCATTCCGGAGATGAATCCGACGCATCTCCGTTTCTATGTGCCGAGGCCTAAGGCAAGAACTGCCGGCTTCGGAGGAATGATGAAGGCCTCCGCCATGCGCGAGGCCAAGATGGTGATGGAAGAGGAGTGCCTGGACGCTGATGCCACGATGGAGATGAGTGCCGCGCCGATGATGAATATGGTGGCTGCGGACAGCGGCAGAGCGGTAAAGGGCGAGACAATGACCGAATATCCCTTAAACGGGACCTGGGATATCCGCAAAGGACAGGAGATCATCTGCGATATCAAGACCGATCTTCTTAGCTGCCGCTGTCATGTGGTGGCTGTGCCGAAGCTGTCGGATGAAGCTTACCTTGCCGCGGAAGTTGCGACAGCGGATCTGGAGGACATGCAGGATACGCCGGCTGCGGTCTATGTGAACGGCGCTTTCGCGGGCAATGTGGTTCTGGAGCCGGATATGACAAAGGACAGCTATGATCTCTCGCTGGGGGTCGATGAGACGGTGAAGATCAAACGCCGGCAGACAAAGCGCCACACGCAGAACGTGCTGCTGAAAGGGCAGAAGAAGACCGAATACGAATACGAGATTACGGTCACGTCCCGCAAAGAAAAGGCTGTGGACGTGATAGTCACGGATCAGATCCCGGTATCCGATGAAAAGACGATCGTGGTGGAGCCCATCGATCTGTCCGGAGCCGAAAAAGAAGACGCCACGGGTCTTCTGCACTGGAATTTCAGACTTGGCGCAGGAGAGAGCAAGACCATCACACTGGCCTACAGCGTAGCCTGGCCGAAGGACAAACTCACCGAAGAGGTAGAGTGACTATCGCGTTTTAATGAAAAGCATAAAAAGACCGGCTGCCTTTCGCAGCCGGCTTTTTTGCGCAGATGGGTTATATTTTTGTGCACACGGATGATTTTTTTTACGCAGACGGGTTAAAAAATGAGTCCCGCCAGAGCACCGAACAGTACGCCGCTCACATAGAGCAGCAGGAGGATCCGCAGGTTTTCCTTCAGCTTCCGGTTGATGCGGAAGAGGACCAGCAGGCCTACACCGGAGGCGCAGAGCAGACCGCTCATCATGGCTCCGAAGGACATTCCGCCTTTCAGATAGAGATCGGTCAGCACTACACTGGCGGCGCAGTTGGGGATGAGCCCAACGATACCGGCCAGGATCTCACCCAGGAAGGGCTTGTTCAGAATAAAGTGTTCCAGCTGCTCAGTGCCCACTGCTTCAACGGCGAAGCCGACGATCAGCGAGGTGATAAAGATAAACAGGGTGATCTTCAGGGTATGGATGAGGGCACTTTTCAGGATCCCGTCTTCGCACTGACAGCCTTCCTGCTCGCAGATCGCTTCGATCGTCTTCCCGCTTTTTCTCCCGAGCCTGCGAAGGACCAGGTCGGTCAGCAGGCCGACGATGATCCCTGCGGCGCACTTATAGCCGAGCACCTTAAAAATGAAGCCGACTTCGGTGCGGCGGGAGATGAGGATGGGCAGCATTTCGTCAGACGTGGAAAGGAATACGGCCAGCAGCGTGCCTGCGGATACGATGCCGCTCGCGTAGAGATTGGAGACGGCGGCAGAGAAACCGCACTGCGGGATCATGCCGAGCAGGCCGCCTGCAACAGGCGCAAAAGGCCCGGCCTTATGGACGGCTTCCACGGATTTTTCTTCCGCACGGTTTTCCAGCCATTCCATCAGAAGGTAGGCAAGAAAAAGAAACGGAACCGTTTTGAGGGTGTCGATCAGGGCTTCAAGCAATACATCGATAAACAAAGGTGTTCTCCGAAATACAGAATGAGACCGAAAGCCGGGCAAAACTTTTCAGAAGAGAAGACTCCCTTCTAAAGCTTTGCCCTTAGCGTCCGGTTTAAAGAAGGCAGTAAGCGGCAGCAGTCTGCGCAGCCAGTTTTGCGTTGTTTAAGACCAGCTGAATGTTGGAAGCAAGGCTGTCGCCTCCGGTCAGCTCGGCTACGCGGGCAAGCAGAAACGGCGTGGTGTCCTTGCCGTGAATGCCCTGCTCTTCGCATTCCCGTATAGCCTGATCGATCGCGGCGTCGATCACATCTTTGGGCATGGAATATTCTTCCGGTATGGGGTTCGTGACCAGCATGCCGCCGGGGAACCCCAGATCCTGCTGCGTTTTCAGGGCCTGTGCCAGCTCCTGCGGGCTGTTTACCTGATAGTCTACGCCGAAGCCGGAATGGCGGGTATAGAAGGCCGGCAGCTCCTTCGTCTGATAGCCCAGCACAGGCACGCCGTGAGTCTCCAGGTATTCCAGGGTAAGCCCCAGATCCAGAATGCTCTTGGCACCGGCGCAGATGACCATGACGGGCGTATGCGCAAGCTCTTCAAGGTCAGCGGAAATGTCCATGGTGGTCTGGGCGCCTCGGTGCACGCCGCCGATCCCGCCGGTGGCAAAGATCCTGATGCCGGCCATATGGGCAATGATCATGGTGGTGGTGACCGTGGTGGCACCGTCTTCGCCGCGTGCGCAGAGCATGGCCAGGTCGCGGCGTGATGCTTTCGCGATGGCGCGGCCCTTTTTGCCGAAGTATTCGATCTCTTCGGGGGTGAGCCCTGCCTTCAGGCGGCCGCCGATCACGGCGATGGTCGCAGGCACGGCCCCGTTATTGCGGATGACCCGCTCCACGCGAAGGGCAGTCTCCACATTCTGCGGATAGGGCATGCCGTGAGAGATGATGGTGCGCTCCAGGGCAACAACGGATCTGCCGGAGCGGATCGCTTCGGCAACTTCGGGATGGGTATCCAGGTAAGGATTCATGTGATGTCTCCGGGTATGGGGCTATACAAGTTTCAGGCGTTCGCTTAACGCTTCAGCGGTCAGGATGGGGTTCACGGCGCTCTTTGTCTCCATGGAGATGGAGGCTGCCGCGACGCCGGCTCTGGCCATATCCTTCAGGTCATCGCCCTGCAGGTACGCATGGATCACGGCGGAAACAAAAGCGTCTCCGCAGCCTGAGGTATTGACGGGGTGAAGGGCAAAGCCGGGCAGGCGCTGGATCTCCTGACCCTGTGCACCCACAACGACGCCCTTCTTGCCAAGCGTCAGGAAGACCTGCTGGACGCCCGTGCCGAGCAGGGCAATCACCGCTTCCTCCGCATCGGCCATCGTGAGGATGGGGCGGCCGGAGAGCGTCTCGGCTTCCATTTTATTCGGCTTGAGCACGGTGATATAGGGCAGGATCTTTTTGATCTTGCTCGCCTTGGCGGCGGAGATCGGGTCGACAAAGAGCGGCACGCCGGCTTCGGAGGCGATCTTTGCCGCGCAGGCGATCGCGTTTACGGGCGGGTTCGTGTCCAGCAGCACGGCTGCGGCGCCGCGGATCAGCTCTGCGTTCAGCGAAATATATTCGGCATCGATCTGGTCGGAGGCAGAGGCGTCGCAAACGGCCCACTGGATATCGCCCTTATTGTCCTCTACGAAGATATAGGAGGAGGTGGGGATCCCGTCAAGGACCATGGCGTGGGAAAGGTCAAGACCGATCTCACGGCCGAGCGCAAGCAGCTCGCGGCCGTCGGCGTCGTTGCCGACAGCGGTCAGCATCTTGACCTTGTGGCCAAGCTGAGCCAGGGTAACGGCAATATTGCGGCCCACGCCGCCGGGCGTTCTTCTGACGGTGCCGGGAAGGGAATCATGGGGCAGAAGAGGGCCGAAGGGCCTGGCACCAACGTCCATATTGGTGCCGCCGATCACAAGAATGTAAGGGCTGTTATCCATTTTGTCTCCTTTGCTTAGTTCGAAAGGTGCAGTGCAGCGCTCAGAATGCTGCTGTCTAAAGCGGATTCCGCAGAGAAGAATTCCCAGGTGATGGTTGCGCTGTTTTCTTCCGGAAGGTAGTCGAATGCCACATATTTTCTGAGATCCTCATTATACCACAGGTACTGCCGGTAAGAACCGAGCTTCATCGGATCCATGCTGTAGTAGCCAAGATCCATCAGAACGGGAACGTAGGCATCCAGGAAGGCGGTGGCTGCTTCAGCGCTCTCAAACGGCTGATAGCAGAAGAGGAACAAGCCCTCAAACTCGCCCATCTCATACTGATATCTTGTTTGATCTCTGCAAGCGATATCCCCGCTGATATCGGTCTCCGGGAAACCATGCTCTTTCAGCAGAGCGAGCGTTTCTTCCAGCGTCAGACTCTTTTCCTTCTTGAAGGTGAGCATGACCTGATCGGCTTCCGCGCTGAAGCTGTAAGCGAACGAAGTAAACGCATTGGAGGATTCGCATTTTCCGCCGTTTCCGCCCGGAACATACACGTCAAGAAAGCCGTTTTCAATGAGACTGTTTTTGTAGTTTTCCAGATACTCCGCGGCGGCATCTGCATCTTCAAAGCTGAGCGGGAAGGACATGTAGAGTTCATAATCAAAGAAGTAGGACCAGTCCTCTGTCCGGGCTGCCGCAATATCACTTGCTGTCCATCCGGTGAAAAGCTCGGTATCGGGCAAAGCCGTAAAACCGTGAGCAGAGACCGCTTCGCTGATCGCGGCAAGGCCGTCGTATTCAGGGCTGTCATGGGTCAGGCGGCCTTCCAGAAGGAATCCGTCGTCATAGGCGAGATACAGTTCGGCATAGGCCTGATATTCTTTGCGGAGGGGAAGACGGTATGCGGTGCCGCTGCTGCCGTCCGGAAGGGTCGCGGATACTTCCTCAAAGCCCTTGTCAAGCAGCAGAGCCTTGTATGCTTCCACATCGCTTTCGGTCTGATGGGAATCGCTCAGGCTAAAGCCGCCCATCAGTTTGTAGGCGTCCTCATCGAAGATCATGGCATAGCTGGCAGCTTCAGGGAAGGGGATCTGTTTGCCGTAGCCGCGCATGAAGACCATATCCAGCATGTTGATGTCTTTTTTGGTCCAGCCCGTTCTCGTCTCGGGGTACTCCGGAGCACTGAGCCAGGCATCGATATCAGGATCGGTCACGGCCGTCCCGAAGCTCAGGGTCATATCCAGATCATCGTAGCGGATCATCGAGTCATCGGTAAGGACAGCGGTAAAATGCACGGAGGAGGGATCCACGTCATCCAGCACCATATGCAGCTCTTCCATGCGGGAGAGGCTGAATTCGCCGTATCCGGCCAGCGCGCCGGCGATCCGCTTCACGTTCTCGTCATTGGAGGTGAATTCCAGCGGATGGTCGACACTGTTATAGAAGAGCTCGAACAGGTTGCCTCCGCTGAGCGTGATCCAGCTGTTGGGAAGGACCGGTTCAAGCATATCGAGGGCGCAGTCGGTCGAGGCGAAGGCCACTTCCTCCATCACACCGTCTCTGATCGTTGCCTCGAAGGTCTCTCCGTTCAATGTCATGTAAGCATAGGTAAGGGTCGACTCTTCATCCCCGAATACGATATAGACCTGATCGGGAGAGGCGACATTCGTGAAGGCATACGCTTTTGTGCCGACGACATAATTGCCGGCCTGCAGTTTCCTGACAAAATTCTCCATGGCCCGTTCGGAGATCTCCGCCGGGGTCAGTTCTTCTGTGCTTGCTTCGGTCTGCGGAGCAGCAGTGGTCTCTGCGGCTGTGGTCTGTGCAGCGCTGGTCTGCGCCGCTGTGGTTTCCGTTCCGGCCGCAGTCGTTGCAGCGGCAGTGTCTGAAGGAACAGACACGCTGCTGTCGTCTTTCTGAGCGCCGCAGGCGCAGCAGAAAAGAAGGAGCGAAATCGTCAGGATCAGCATAAGGATGCTTTTGGATCTCATATTGTCCTCCGAAAAATGCGATTCAGATCTACTGCCGTGATCTAAAAGATTATTATACATGATGATGGCATAGAAATCTATGAAAAAATAGGCGCTGCAGGGATAAAATTTGCTCTGATCAGACAATCGCGGCACCGTTTATGTCCGGGGTCTGCCTGCTGATCGTCCAGGAAGGAAAGCGCGGAATGAGCCAGTCTTTCAGCTCGTTCAGCGTATGGTCCGAATCGGTGATCACAAGCAGCGTTGATCCGGCACCGGAGATGCAGGCTGCTGCACAGGAGCCGCCGATCTCCTCGACCAGCGAGAAGAATTCTTCCGCTCCGGAAATGAGCGGCAGGCGGAAGGGCTGATGGAGCCTGTCCTGCAGACCCACGCGGATCAGTTCCATATCCGCACTTTCCAGGCCGCGGATCAGCAGTGCGGTGCGCGACAGATTGAAGACAGCGTCTGCCCTGCTGCAGCCATTCGGCATGACGCTGCGCGCAAGAGCGGTGGACAGCTCGGTGTCCGGGACCGCAGTCAGAAAACGCAGGCTGCGGCTTAATGGATACTGTACGCAGAAGGCGCGGCCGTTTTCCATCGCTGCCGCGGTAAAGCCCCCAAAGAGGGCCGGAGCAAGGTTGTCCGGATGGCCTTCTACGCGGGTGCAAATGGTCAGCAGCTCTCCGCGGGACAGCCCAAAGCCGCCCATGCGGTCAGCCGCAAAGGCGCCGGCGGCGATCAGGGCAGCAGAGGAGCCGAGCCCCCGGGAGACGGGAATGTCAGACTTCAGAAAACTGATTCTGACAGGGGGGACGGGACGCTCCAGACTTTCGTAAACGGCGCAGAAGCCCCGGTAAGCCAGATTATCCGGCCCGGTGAAGCGCTCGTCACAGCCGTTAATGAGCAGGCTATCTGCCGGCTGAAATTCAATCTCATTGTACAGATTCCAGGCAAGGCCCAGACAGTCAAAGCCGGAGCCGAGATTCGCGGAAGAAGCAGGAACACGGACGATCATCTCAGATTTCTCCCTTGCGGATGGTATTCAGGACGTAGTTTTCGATCTCGGAGCCGTCGATCACATCGCTGAAGCGGACATCCTTTCCGCGCAGGCAGGCAAGGCCCTGCGGAATGGGAAGGCGGGTGATCCGGGAGAGCTGCTCCATCTGTGAAAACTCATCCCCCTCTGCCTCCTCGCCGATGGCGCTCAGCACAGCGCCAGGGAATTTGAAGGGCGAAGCCGTGGACAGAGTGACGATGGCCTTTGCGGCTTGCCCGGAGGCCTTCCACTTATCCGCCGCATGCAGGGCAACTGCCGTGTGGGGATCGGCAAGATAGCCGCACTCCCGCCATACGCGCCCGATGGTCTCAGCACACTGCGCTTCATTACAGGAGGCTGCGGCAAAATCCTCGCGGATGCGTGCCATGATCTCTTCCGGGACCGTATAGACGCCCTCTCTGGCAAGGGCTTTCATGCAGGCGGAAACGAAGGCGCCCGCGCCGTCAGAGGCCAGGTAAAGCAGCCGCTCCAGATTGGAGGAGATCAGGATATCCATGGAAGGCGAAGTCGTGCGGAGAAATTCGCGGCGCCTGTCGTAGACGCCGGTCTCGAAAAAGTCCGTAAGCACGCGGTTTGCATTGGAGGCGCAGATGAGCTTTCCTACCGGAAGCCCCATCTGTTTGGCCTGATACGCGGCCAGGATATCCCCGAAATTGCCGGTCGGAACGACAAAATCCACGGGGTCGCCGAGGCGGATGTCATCCATGTCCAGCAGCTGGCGGTAGGCCAGAAAATAGTAGACGGTCTGAGGCGCAAGCCGCCCGATATTGATGGAGTTGGCACTGCTTAAGGCACAGCCAGAGGCAGCCAGCTCCTTGTTTTCACTTAAAGCGGCAAAAGCCCGCTTGACGCCGTTTTGGCAGTCATCGAAATTGCCGGAGACGGCGCAGACTTTGACGTTTTTCCCCGGCTGCGTGACCATCTGCGCGCGCTGTACGGGGGAAACGCCGCCGTCCGGATAAAACACGATGATGCCGGTGCCCTCAACATCGTGAAAGCCTTCCAGGGCGGCCTTGCCGGTATCGCCGCTGGTCGCGGTCAGAATGACTGTCTTTCCGGCGTCATGGTCTGCCTTTTTGGCTTCCGTCATCAGAACGGGAAGGACAGAGAGCGCAACATCCTTAAATGCGCTGGTAGGACCGTGGAAAAGCTCCAGGATCCGGTGATCGCCCGCACGGACCAGCGGGGTCAGGGCGGGGGTATCGAATTTCCCGGCATAGGAACGCTGCACGATCTCATCCATGTTTTCAAAATCAGGCAGAAGATGAGAAAGGATACGGGCAGCCGCTTTTAAGGGAGGAAGAAAGAGGACTTCATCCCAGGGGAAAAACCGCTCCCGCAAACTGTCATCAACATACAGACCGCCGTCCGGCGCGAGACCCTTAAGGACTGCTTCACGGCAGTCTGCGCCGGATCCTCCTCTTGTACTTTGCACCTGCATATCACACCTCCTATTCCAGATCGACCAGACGGCTCGCACTCACCCCGGGAACCGCGGCGATCTTCTCCATGAGAGCGGAAAGCGGGCCGGGCATGCCGCTGATATCGACCGACAGGGTGACGGAGGCTTTGCCGTGAATCGGCAGGCTCTGCGTGATGGTCAGCACGCTGGCACCCGCCTCCGAAAGAACGGACAGCACGGCGCTCAGCTGGCCGGCTGTGTGGGTCAGCAGCATCTCCAGCACAGCGGTACGGCTGCCGCTGCGCTCAGAGGGCTCAAAAATAAAATCCCGGTACTTATAATAAGTGCTGCGGGAAATGCCGGCCTGCTTTGCGGCCTGCGAGACTTCCTTGACCTGTCCGGTCTCCAGAAGCCGGCGTGCATCCAGCACTTTTTCATATTTATCCGGCAGGATGCTTTTGTGTACGATAAGATAATTCTCCAGCATGGGGCCTCCTTGCTTGCTGTCAAAAGAGCTTTTGAAGAAACAGAAAAAACTGCTTGTCTTTCTTTTTCTTGTATGATACACTGTCTCCATCAAAAAAACAAGTGTCTTTTATACGCGGACACAACTTTTTTTAAAAAAGCTTTCTTATGTTGGAGAAAATGCAAAAGGCTGCCGGACATGACAGACAGCTGTGGGAGATCGAGATGAAGACTGCGGTGCTTGGATACGGAACGGTCGGAAAGGGCGTTTATGAAATGCTCCGTTCGGCAAAAGATCTTGAACAGGGCCCTGTTCTTGTCAGAAAGGGCAAAGCGGATGAGCCGTGGAAAACGGATGATTTTGACGCGGTCCTTGCCGATGATTCCCTAAATGCCGTCGCGGAGGCGATTGGCGGGATCGATCCGGCATTTGACTACGCAATGAAAACACTGAAAGCCGGAAAACATTTTGTGACGGCCAACAAGGCGCTGGTTGCCGAAAAGGGATCCGAGCTTCAGGCGGCCGCGGATGAAAGCGGAGCAGCATTTCTCTTTTCTGCTGCCTGCGGCGGAGGCGTGCCGCTGCTGCACAATCTGGCTCTTTCGCAGCGCGGGGATG
This sequence comes from uncultured Lachnospiraceae bacterium, assembly GCA_902803355.1. Lineage (GTDB taxonomy): Bacteria > Bacillota > Clostridia > Lachnospirales > Lachnospiraceae > UBA6987. The sequence continues at coordinate 9,312 of CADCPP010000050.1, forward strand.
GCATTCTGAAGGTGAGCGGCATTTTAAACGGAACGACCAATTATATGCTGGATCGGATGCAGCGCTTCGGAACAGACTATGAGGCGGCGCTGAAGATGGCACAGGAAATGGGCTACGCGGAAGCCGACCCGTCCGCGGATGTTTCCGGGCTGGATGCCTTAAGAAAGGTCATCCTCGCGGCCGGAACGGCCTTTGGCATTCTGCCCTCGGGCGGTCTGCATGAGGGGATCGAATCGTTTACGGCAGAGGATATCCGCTTTTATCAGAGCAAAGGTCTTGTGCTGCGCCTGATCGCGCAGACAGAGCGGACGGCAGGAGGAGTGAGCTGCTTTACCGAACCGGTCCTGTTTCCGGACAACGCGCCGGAGGCGGCAGTCCTGGAAAACAATAACCTTGCGTCTTATGAAGGCCGCTGCTGCGGAAAGATCAGCCTGATGGGACAGGGAGCGGGAAGATATCCCACCGCATCGGCACTCATCCGGGATCTGGAAAGCGTACTGAGCGGAGAAAGACGCATGTTCCCCGAAGGACTGAAGCAGGCAGAGGCCGATCATGACAGCGTAAAACGGCGCTATCTGGTCAGGCTTCCGGAAGAGGCGAAGGAGCAGCTGCCCTGCGATGAGGTCCAAGGCAAAGAGGGCGCTTATCTGCGGATCCTTACCGGGGCGATCCCGGTGAACAGGATGCACGAAGCAGCCCGGAAGATCAGAGAAAAAGGCGGCCGCATCGCCTTTGCGGCCCTGGAGGAATAAATATGCTTAAAGCGGTAAAATTCGGCGGGTCATCCGTGGCCGGCGCCGGTCAGTTTCAGAAGGTCAGAGAGATCGTGCAGAGCGATCCGGACCGCCGGATCATCGTGGTGAGCGCCGCGGGAAAGCGGGATGGCAAAGATCATAAGATCACCGACCTGCTGTACCTGTGCAACGCGCACCGGACCTACGGTGTCTCCTGCGAGGAGATCCTGCAGGAGATTGAAGAGCGCTTCCGGCAGATCCGGGATGAGCTCGGTCTTTCTTTTGATATCCGGGGCGAATTTGCCCTTCTTCGGGAAAAGCTGAATAAAGGGATGAATGTGGATGAGCTCGTGTCCCGCGGCGAATATTTCACGGCAAGACTGATGGCGGAATACCTCGGCCTGCCCTTTGTGGACGCGGCGGACTGCGTCTCTTTCGGCATGGACGGACAGCTGGACAGGGAAAAGACCTATCAGGCCATCGCGGCAGCATACGCAGAGCATGGCGCCATGGTCCTGCCCGGCTTTTACGGCCGCATTCCCACCGGCCGCATCCGGCTCATGCCGCGGGGCGGCGGAGATATTACCGGAGCACTTGCCGCGGCTGCCGTGGGGGCGGACGTTTATGAAAACTGGACCGATGTTTCCGGCATCCTCATGGCGGATCCGCGCATCGTGAAGGATCCGAAGCCGATCCGCGAGATGACCTATGGTGAGCTGCGCGAGCTTGCCTTTATGGGGGCTTCGGTGCTACAGGAGGATTCCATTCTGCCGGTCCGGGAAAAGGGGATCCCGCTGAATATCCGCAATACCAACGAACCGGAGGCCCCCGGCACCATGATCCGGGAGCGCATCGATGAAACGCAAGGTGAAGACCGCTTCATTACCGGGATCGCCGGGCGCAGAGGCTTCACGATCCTGACGGTCATGAAGCACAATATGGAGCAGAGCGTTTCGCTCTCCCGCGCGCTGACCATTCTGGACCAGTATCACGCGAAGGTGGAACACATTACGCTGGGCCTGGACAGCTTCGCCCTGGTGGTGTCAACGGCGGCGCTCGGCGATGCGGTCTTCGAGGTGATCGCGGACATCAAGAAAAACTGCCGCCCCGACGATGTGGATATCAAGGACGGGATCGCCCTGGTGGCCTCGGTTGGCCGTAAAATGACCTTCCGGCCGGGCGTATCCGGCCGCCTGTTCAAGGCCATCGGCGAAGCGGGGGTCAATATCCGCACGATCGCGCAGGGGGCTGATGAGCTGGCGATCGTAATCGGGGTGGAAGAAGAGGATTACGAGACCGCGATCCGGATTATGTACGAAGGCTTCGCAGGATAAGGAGGAAATCATGAAAGAATTTACGATCACTGTACTCGGCGCGACGGGCGCCGTTGGCCGTGAGATGGTGAAGGTACTGGAAGAATATCAGATCCCGGTGAAGGAACTGCGCCTTTTGGCAAGCGCACGCAGCGCCGGCGGAACGATCTCCTTTGGCGGAAGAGAAGTGCTCGTGCAGGAAGCGCGGGAAGATAGCTTTGACGGCTGTGATTTCGTGCTCGGCGCGGTCCAGAATCCGCTGTCCAGGCGCTTTGCGCCGGCTATCGTGAAGAGCGGCGCGGTCTATATCGACAATTCTTCGGCCTTCCGCATGGACCCGGAGGTCCCGCTCGTGGTGCCGGAGATCAACGGGGAGGATGCCCTGCAGCAT
>CADCPP010000051.1 GCA_902803355.1 uncultured Lachnospiraceae bacterium
CGTGGTGGGCTTCTGCTATCCCGTGGTGCCGAAGGGCAAGGACCGCATCCGCACCCAGATCTCGGCCGGCCACACGAAGGAAGACCTTGATTTTGCGGTGAAGTGCTTCGGCGAAGTGAAGAAGGAAATGGGGCTGTAAATGAAACGTGACTTAAAACCCGGCAATATGCTCTATCCTCTGCCGGCGGTATTGGTATCCTGCGGTGACGGCGAGGGGGCGCAGAACCTCCTGACTATCGCCTGGGCGGGCACGGTCTGCTCGGATCCGCCCATGCTCAGCGTCAGCATCCGGAAGGACCGCTTTTCGCATCACCTGATCGAAGAGAGCGGGGAATTCGTGGTGAACCTCGTCTCGGAGAAGATCGCAAAGGCGGCTGACTGGTGCGGCGTGCGCTCCGGCCGCGACACAGACAAATGGAAGGCCTGCGGCATCACCCCGGTGAAAACGCCGAATCTTGAAAAAGCGCCGGCGGTGGCGGAGAGCCCGGTCTGGATCGAGTGCCGCACGGAGCAGATCCTCGAGCTCGGCTCGCATGATATGTTCCTCGCGAAGGTCGTGGGTGTCCATGCCGATGAAGCCCTTTTTGACGAAAACGGCCGTCTGGATCTTGCCAAAGCCGGCCTGATCGCCTATTCTCATGGTGAGTACTTCCGTCTGGGAGACAAGATCGGCAGCTTCGGCTGGTCGGTGAAGAAAAAATAAAAGGAAAGACGAAAACATGTCCGCCTCAAACACAAAAAACGAAATCGTTAAGGCCTCAAGGCGCCGCAGGAATATAAGGAGTATTCTGCTCGGCGTCCTGATCGGGCTTGCCCTTGTTTTTGCTGTGTTTGCCGGCCGCTATGTTTACGGAAAGAGCAAAGATCCCAACTTCCGCCTGGCCGATCTTTTTGGCGCCGGCAGGCAGGCGGAGAGTGCCTCTGCTGAGTTTTTCACGCTTCCGGAAAACGATATTGCCATCCTGATCAGCTCCGGAGAGGCAGGGACAGCGCGCCATGAGTCGGAAGAGACCTCGGGGGCCGAAGAGACGGCGCTTCCTTCGGCTTCCGCAGCGGAAGAGCCTTCAGGAACTGAAGAGACGGCAGGAGATCCCCCCGAAACGACGGCAGCGGAAGTTCCGGACACGACAACGCAGGAACCCGCCGAAACGACGCCGGAGGAAACGACTGCCGTGACAAGCGAGGCGGCACCTCCTGAGACTCCGGCGGTACTTTCGACAGAGCCAGCGAGTGAGACCGCAGAAAAAACGGAACCTGCGACGTCCGGGGAGCCGGCGCTCATCACTGACCCTTCTGACATCCGCTACCATCTGAGGCAGGGCGGCATGGAGGAAGATGAGCTTGGCAGCTGCAGACAGCTGGTCGCCGTTCAGTCAAAGGGCACAAAGTGCAGCCTGTATTTCTTCGAAAAGACTGACGGCAGATGGAAGTTGTCCGAAACGCCTGCTCCCGCTTCCGGGATCGTCGGCCGAAACGGCGTCACCGCGCACAAGGTGGCAAAGGATGGCTGCACACCGGCGGGATACTACGGACTCGGTCCCTGCTACGGAGAGTATGCACAGGTTCAGACGAAGATGGACTATCGTCAGATCACGGAGCATGATCTGTGGATCGGGTATAATGACAGCGGCTATTACAACGAGCTGATCTACATCGAAGATATGACGAAGAACCCCTGGGTCTCGTATGAGCATCTGATCGAGTACATGCCGTATTATCGCTATCTGGCCGTGATCCGCTACAATATGGATCCAGTGGTGCCGTATGCCGGTGCGGCGATCTTCCTGCACTGTGAGGGCGGCGATCAGAGCACTTCCGGCTGCGTGGGTACCGGAGAAGAAGTGATGCGGGAGATCTTTGCCTGGCTGGATCCGGCATGTGATCCGCATATCCTGATCTATTGACGATCATCTTTCGCGGCATCGGAATAATCATCAATTTCCCCTTGACAGGCTCCGTCAGCTTGTGTTATAAATACCTGACGGAGCACATAGGGGCATAGTTCAAGGGTAGAACAGTGGTCTCCAAAACCATCGATGAGAGTTCGAATCTTTCTGCCCCTGCTCTTTCAGAATAGATGATGTCGGCAAATGGCCGGCGTTTTTTGTTTCTGCGCCTCTTTACGGGGCGGCTTTTTTTTGCTATGATACCGGAGACGCCCAGGCTTGGGCGCAGTTTTGCTGTGAGAAAGACAGGCTCAGCCTGCCGATAAGGAAAATGACGGAAAAAATACTGAACTGGTTTATGCAGATCCTCGCCGGAATGCCGGACTGGCTGATCGTGGGGATCGTTTCCATGGTTCCCATCGTGGAGCTGCGCGGCGGCATGATTGCGGCGGCGCTGCTCGGCATGCCGCTCTGGAAGGGCATTTTGTTCTGCCTGATCGGGAACATCATCCCGGTGCCCTTTATTCTTTTGTTTATCACGACGATCTTCGCGGCCTTAAAGAGAACGAAGCTCTTCCGGCCCCTCGTGGAGAAGCTGGAAGCAAAGTCGATGGGCAAGAGCGAAAAGATCCGGAAGGCGCAGTTCTGGGGGCTCGTCCTCTTTGTGGGCATCCCGCTTCCGGGGACCGGTGCCTGGACGGGCTCGCTCATCGCCTGCCTGCTGGAGATCGATAAAAAGAAGGCTTTCTGCGCGGTCATGCTGGGACTTCTGCTTGCCACCGCGATCATGTGCGTGTTCACCTACGGCATCCCGGCGATCATCGCGTCGATGGGCTGATCCTTTGCGAGTGCCGTCCGGGTGCCGGGCTTTAAATGACAGAGAGGAACTATTCCGTTTTCGGATAAACAAGGAGTGATACAATGGCGATCATGGAACGTCTGGAAGAATGTGACCGGATGTGCAGGGCGATCACGGACGCGCGCGTGTCCGATGCGGCGCAGCATGACTTAAAAGGGCTGCTGCACCGGGATATGATGCAGTTCTGCGGCTATCTGTCGCTGCAGGACAGGGACTTTACCGCGGCACAGCGCGCTTACGTCAAGGCAAACCTGGGATACGACCTTTCCTATGCCGACCGCACCGGTCTGTACGATAAGGTGGCGGTAGGCTACGCGGAAAAGCTCCCGACCTCGATGAAGTATTTCATCCTGGCGGATGCCAAGGGGAAGATCCAGAACGATCCGTGGCAGAACAAAAAAACGGCGTATCTGATCGGGACCTATGAGGTGCTCGGCAGGGAATTTCTTGCCCTTGGCAGCGGCGATCCCGACCAGGCTGCGGTCCAGGCGCTTACGGAATACATCCGCATGCTGGATAAGTCGATCGAATCCTACGGCCTGTTCCGCAACAAAAACGTCAAGGTGACGGCCGGCAGGAACAGCAGCGTCAAGCTGACCCCTGGAAAGACTTCCGGGAAGACTTCGGGAACTTCCTTTTCTTCCGGCACGGCAGTGCTCACGCCCGGCAGCTCCGGAACTGCGGCCGGCACAAAGCCGGCGGCAAACGTAAGACCGGCAGCGGAAAAGGCCGCAGGGACTGAGGCCACCGACCTTTCCGAGGACCGCATCGACGAGATCCTGGCGGAGCTCAACTCCCTGGTCGGTCTTGAGGTCGTGAAAGAGGAGATCGAGAACCTCGTGAACCTGCTGCGCGTGCAGCAGATGCGGAAGGAGCTGGGCCTCTCCAACGCGGGGACTTCCCGGCATATGGTGTTCTACGGCAATCCCGGCACCGGCAAGACAACGGTCGCAAGACTCATCGCCGGCATCTACGGCGAGCTGGGTCTGCTTCCCACCGGTCAGCTCGTGGAAGTGGACCGCAGCGGCCTTGTGGGCGGCTACGTGGGTCAGACCGCCATCAAGACCAAGGAGGTCATCGATCAGGCCGTAGGCGGCGTGCTCTTTGTGGATGAAGCCTATACCCTGACCCAGAACAAAGGTCAGAACGATTTCGGACCGGAAGCGGTGGAGACCATCCTGAAGGCCATGGAGGACTACCGCGACGAACTGGTCGTGATCGTGGCGGGCTACACCGAACTGATGAAGGACTTCCTGAAGACGAACCCGGGCCTGACTTCACGCTTTAACTATTTCATCGAATTTCCCGATTACACGCCGGAGGAGCTCGTGGAGATCCTGAAAACGATGTGTAAGAAGAATGAATATACCCTTTCTCCCGAGGCGGAGGCAAAGGCGCTGGAGATCTTTACCGCCCGCTGCGAGAACAAGCCGGAAAACTTTGCGAATGCCCGCGAGGTGCGCAATTTCCTGGAAAAGGCCATGCTGAAGCACGCAGCCAGAGTGACCAAGCTGCCGAAGGAACAGCGGACGAAGGATGTCCTCTCCACCCTGGAGGCAGCCGACGTGAATATCAAACTGCGGTAGGAGAGCGCCATGCAGATCATTGTTGTCGGCGGCGGCGCGGCCGGAATGATGGCGGCCTGGTCCGCCGCGAAAGAAGGAGCAGGGGTCACGCTTCTGGAGAAGAATGACCGGCTCGGAAAAAAATTGTATATTACGGGCAAGGGTCGCTGCAATGTGACCAATGCCTGCGGAAAAGACGAGTTCTTTACGCACCTTTACCGCAATCCGCGCTTTCTGTATTCGGCTTTTGACCGCTTTTCCAACGAGGACATGATGGCCTTTGCGGAGGATCACGGCACGGCGCTGAAGATCGAGCGGGGACAGCGGGTCTTTCCCGCAAGCGATCACGCTTCGGATATTATCAAGGCCCTGAAAAACGCCCTGGCGGAAGCAGGGGTGAGCATTCTGCATGGCGCGGAAGCAAAGAAGCTGCTCGTGCAGAACGGAGCGGTAAGCGGCGTGCGCGTGCAGATGGCGGGCGCAGACGGAAAACCGAAGCTGCAGAGCCTGAAGGCGGACCGCGTGATCATTGCCACCGGAGGCCTTTCCTATCCCGGGACCGGCTCGACCGGCGACGGCTACCGCTTTGCGGAAGAAGCCGGGCACAGCGTAACGCCCAGGCAGCCTTCCCTCGTGCCCTTAAATGCCCGCTTTGAAAAGCCTCTCTCGGACCGTTTTTCACCCAAAACGCTGATGGGCCTCTCCCTGAAGAATGTGAGCATCCGGATGGAACAGGGCGGAAAGACGATCACCGAGGACTTCGGTGAGATGCTCTTTACGCATTTCGGGGTAAGCGGCCCTCTCATTCTTTCCGCGTCGGCCCTGCTTGGCGATGCGCTGAAAGAAGAAAATACGGCAAAAAAAGGTCCGGTACGGCTGCATCTTGATCTGAAGCCCGCGCTGACGCAGGAACAGCTGGAAGCGCGCTTCATCAGAGAGGCGGAGGCGGCAGGCGCAAAGCAGCTGGATACCGCCCTTTCCGGCTGGATGCCGAAGGCACTGATCCCCGTGATCCTCGGATGGGCGGATGTTCCGTCCGCTATCAAAATGAGCAGCGTCTCCCGCACGCAGCGAAGCGCGCTGATCGGGGCCGTGAAGGACCTGCTGATGGTCATCACCTCCCTGCGCGGGTATGAGGAGGCTGTCGTCACCCGCGGCGGGGTCAGTGTGAAGGAGATCGATCCGAAGACCATGGCATCGAAAAAGCTGAAGGGGCTTTTCTTTGCCGGAGAAGTGTTGGACCTTGATGCTTCCACCGGCGGATTCAACCTACAGATCGCCTGGTCCACCGGCTACGCCGCCGGGAAGGGCGCGGCAGGCGAGTGAACAAACAGGGCAGAAGGAGTTTATCATGAACAGACATATTGCGATCGACGGGCCGGCCAGCTCCGGAAAAAGCACTATCGCAAAGATCGTGGCGAAGCGGCGCGGCCTCATCTATGTGGATACCGGCGCCATGTACCGCGCCATGGCCATTCACTTCTTAAAGCTCGGCCTTTCGGCGGACGATGAGGCCGGCATCACCGAAGCGGTGAAAACGGCCGACGTGACCATCGACTACATCGACGGACAGCAGCAGGTCATCTTAAACGGTGAGAATGTGACGCCTTATCTCAGGCAGGAAGCGACCGGCAACATGGCCTCTGCAAGCTCCGTCTACGCTGCGGTGCGCAGCAAAATGACCGCGCTGCAGCAGAAGCTCGCGGCAGAAAAGACCGTGGTCATGGACGGCCGCGATATCGGCACCGTGGTGCTGCCGGATGCATTTTTAAAGGTCTTCATGACGGCTTCCGCCGAGGTCCGCGCAGAGCGCCGTTTTAACGAGCTGAAGGCCAAGGGAGAAGACCCTGATTTTGAGACCCTGAAGGCGGAGATCATCGAGAGGGACTGGCGCGACAGCCACCGGGAGATCGCGCCCTTAAAGCAGGCGGACGACGCGTTCCTTCTGGATACCTCGGACATGAGCATCGATATGGTCGCGGGCTATGTGATGGGCCTGTATGATGAACGGGCGCGCCGCGCGGGCGACGGAGAATAAGACGGAAATGACGGATCGCAGGGGAAAATTCGGAGAAAAGCAGGACAGCCCGAAAGTGATCACCGCGCAGACCGCGGGATTCTGCTTCGGCGTGGAACGGGCCGTCAATATGGTGTATGAGCAGCTTGCCTCCGGCAGGAAGCCTCTGTATACCTATGGCCCGATCATCCACAACGAGGCCGTGGTCGGGGAGCTGGAGGATCAAGGCGTACGGATCCTGCATAATATGCAGGAGCTGGAAGAGGCCGAACCGGGCACCATCATCATCCGTTCCCACGGGACCACCCGCGCCGAGCAGGAACGCATGGAAGAGCTCGGCTATACCGTCGCGGACGCCACCTGCCCTTTTGTCAAGAAGATCCACAGGCTGGTGCAGGAGGCGGAAGCAGCCGGAAAGACGGTCGTGATCACAGGGGATCCGGAGCACGCAGAAGTAAAAGGAATCTGCGGATGGTGCAAAAAAGAGCCGCTTGTGATCGACAGCGAAGAAGCCGTTTTGCCTGAAAATGCAAAAAATGAAATTTTTATCGTGTCTCAGACAACTTTTAACGGCAAAAAATTTGATAAAATTGTTGCAAAACTAAAAAACAACGGTTACAATATCAATGTTGTGAATACAATTTGCAATGCTACACAAAGACGGCAGTCGGAGGCGGAAGAGATCGCGTCGCAGGTCGATACGATGATCGTCATCGGCGGGAGCCAAAGCTCGAACACAAGGAAGCTCTGCGAGATCTGCAGGGCTACTTGTGCAAAGACCTATTACATCCAGTCTGCAGAAGACCTAAGTAACCTCGGTTTTACACCTGTACGTAGCGTAGGCATCACAGCAGGGGCTAGCACCCCAAAGAAAATCATTGAGGAGGTTCAATCTTATGTCAGAAGTAAGCTTTGAACAATTGCTGGAAGAAGAAGGTTCCCTGAACCAGATACGTACGGGGGCTGTAGTAACGGGCACGGTCATCGATGTAAAGGACAATGAGATCCATCTGAACATCAACTACAAGTCAGATGGCGTGATCACCAAGTCTGAATATACGAACGATGCCAACCTGGATCTGAAGGAAGCCGTCCATGTGGGCGACGAACTGAAGGTCAAGGTCCTGAAGGTGAATGACGGCGACGGACAGGTCCTGCTGTCCTACAAGCGTCTTGCGCAGGACCGCGCGATGGATGCGCTGAATGAAGCCTGCGAAAACGGCGAAGTCCTGACCGGTACGGTCGCGAACGCGACGACCGGCGGCCTGAGCATCATGAAGGATGGCGTGCGCATCTTTATCCCTGCCAGCCTGGTCGGGGAGAACTTCGTCAAAGACCTGAGCAAGTTCGTGGGTCAGGAGATCGAGTTCAGACTGATCGAATGCAACCCGCGCAAGCACCGCGTGATCGGCGATCGCAGAAGTCTGCTGAAGGAACGCCGCGAAGCGGCCGAAGCCGCCCTGTTCGAGAACATTCAGGAAGGCATGATCGTGACTGGCACGGTGAAGAACCTGACCGATTTCGGCGCCTTCGTGGATATCGGCGGCGCGGACGGACTGCTGCACATCTCCGAGATGAGCTGGGGCCGTCTGGAACACCCGAAGAAGGTCTTCAAGGTAGGCCAGGAAGTGGAATGCTTCATC
>CADCPP010000052.1 GCA_902803355.1 uncultured Lachnospiraceae bacterium
CAGGATCTTCGTGGTATCGCGGTGGCAGACCGGGCAGTAGATGCTGACCGGATAGTAGGCCTCGCGCTCGCCTTCCTGTGCATCCTGGGTACGGAAGCTGTCCAGGATATCAAAGATGCGGCCGCGCTCATGCAGGGCATGCAGGATGTGCTCTCTGTAGGCGCCGCTCCGGTACATCTCCGCCTGATGGCGGTAGTCCAGCTTGATCCCGATCTTCTCCATGGAAGCAATGAATTCGTTCTCAAAGTAGGCAGCATAGGACTTCGCGCCGCTGTCAAAGGGATCCGGCACGTCCACATAGGGATAGCCGATATACTGTTCAAAATCATCGCGCACAGCGGCAACGTTCTTCGGGACCTTGCGCAGGCGGTCGAATTCATCCCAGCTGAACAGAAGCTTTGCCTTCTTGCCGGCGCGCTCCAACGCCTTCACCACAAAATAGCTGGTGGCGATATCGCGGAAATTCCCGATATGAATGGAGCCCGAGGGGCTGATGCCTGCGGCACAGACGTATTCTTCCTTGTCCGGACGGCGGGCGATGATCTTTTTTGCAACTTCATCAGACCAGTGCATAAAAACACCTCTATGTTATGATTTTTGTGATTCTGTGAGAGTATAGCATCTCTGCCTGATAAACTCAAGCTCGATTAGAAAACGATCTTCTCTTATTCCAGCACCAGTTCTACTGGACAGTGATCAGAGCCGAAGATCTCCTGATGGATGGAAGCGCTGCGCATGCGGCCCGTCAGACGCTCCGAAACGATAAAATAGTCGATGCGCCATCCTGCATTCCGCTCTCTCGCTTTCATGCGGTAAGACCACCAGCTGTATTCCCCCGCCTTATCCGGGTAAAACCAGCGGAAGGAATCCACAAAACCGGCAGCCAGAAGCTCCGTCATCTTGCCGCGCTCCTCGTCGGAAAAGCCTGCATTCTGATGGTTTGACGCCGGGTTCTGCAGATCGATCTCTTCATGCGCCACATTCAGGTCGCCGCAGAGGATGACCGGTTTTTTCGCATCCAGAGCAACCATATAATTCCGCAGGGAATCCTCAAAACGGCAGCGGTACTCAATACGCTTCAGACCGTCCTGCGAATTCGGCGTATAGCAGCAGATCAGGAAGAAATCCTTAAATTCCAGTGTGATCACACGGCCTTCGTGGTTATGCTCCTCTTCCGGCAGACCGTACGTGACCGAAAGCGGCGGGATCTTCGTAAAAACAGCCGTGCCGCTGTAGCCTTTCTTCTCCGCGCAGTTCAAGTATTCCTGATAGCCCGGCAGATCCATCGTGACCTGGCCTTCCTGCAGCTTGGTTTCCTGCAGGCAGAAAATATCTGCGTCAAGCGCAGCAAAATCCGCCGTGAAATTCTTGCCGAGAACGGCACGCAGGCCGTTCACGTTCCAGGAGATGAGCTTCATGCGTAATTCCTCCCTTGGTAAAGCGGGTAGATCCCCGGAAAAGGATTCTATCAGATGATTCTGCACTTGTCAAAAGACGCATGCCCGCAAAAGACAAAAAAATCCCCGTTCCGGCCTTTTCCGGAGCGGGGATCTTTTTATTTGGCGTAATCGACGGAACGGGATTCGCGGATCACGCTGACCTTGATCTGTCCGGGATATTCCATCTCATCCTCAATTCGCTTGGCGATATCGTGGGCCAGAATGGTCATGGCATCGTCGTTGATCTGTTCGGGAACGACCATGACACGGACCTCGCGGCCTGCCTGGATGGCAAAGGACTTATCCACACCCTTGAAGCTGTTCGTGATCTCTTCCAGCTGGCTCAGGCGGTTCGTGTAAGCCTCCAGGGTCTCGCGTCTGGCACCGGGCCTTGCCGCGGAGATGGCGTCTGCCGCCTGAACGATGCAGGCGATCAGGCTGGTTGCCTCCACGTCACCGGGATGCGATTCCACCGCATTGATCACGACGGCGTTCTCATGATACTTGCGGCACAGATCCGCGCCGATCTGCACGTGGGAACCTTCCATATCATGGTCCAAGCTCTTGCCGATATCATGCAGCAGACCTGCACGCTTGGCAAGACGCACGTCCAGTCCCAGCTCTCCGGCAAGAAGTCCGGAAAGATGCGCGACCTCGATGGAATGCTTGAGGGCGTTCTGTCCGTAGCTGGTACGGAAATGCATGCGGCCCAGAAGCTTCACAAGTTCCGGATGGATACCGTGCACGCCCACTTCCAGAACAGCGGCTTCGCCCTGTTCCTTGATGAACTCTTCGACTTCCTTGCGGGACTTCGCCACGACTTCCTCGATGCGGGCCGGATGGATACGGCCGTCCAGGATCAGCTTCTCGAGAGCGATGCGGGCGATCTCGCGGCGCATCGGATCGAATCCCGAAAGCACAACGGCTTCAGGCGTATCATCCACGATCAGGTCTACGCCCGTGGCCTGTTCCAGCGCACGGATGTTGCGGCCTTCACGTCCGATGATGCGGCCCTTCATTTCATCGTTAGGAAGCGGCACCACGGAAATGGATACTTCGGCCACGTGGTCTGCCGCACACTTCTGGATGGCGGTCACAATATATTCCTTCGCTTTCCTCGTGGCGTCTTCCTTCGCCTGGGCATCGATCTCCTTGAGCTTCTTCGCGATGTCATGTCTGGCGTCTTCCTCGACACTGCGAATGAGGTATTCCTTGGCTTCTTCCTTCGTAAAGCCCGAGATCTGTTCCAGCATGCTCTGCTGCTGTTCAATGATCTCCTGGACTTTCTGGTCCTTCTTCTTCAGTTGCTCGTCACGCGCCTGAACGCTCTGCTCTTTGCGTTCCAGAGATTCCAGCTTTTTGTCCATGCTTTCTTCTTTGTTCTGCAGTCTGCGTTCGGTGCGCTGCAATTCGGCTCTTCTTTCCTTGGTCTCACGCTCCAGTTCATTCCTGGCAGCGAGATTTTCTTCCTTGGCTTCCAGAAGAGCTTCCCGTTTCTTTTCTGCTGCTGTTTTGATAGCTTCATCTATGATCTCACGCGATTTGACCTCGGCTGTCCCCACCGTTTCTTCATAGATCTTTTTCTGGTGGTTTGCCGAAAGTACCCACGCGCAAACAGCTGCGATAATGGCACATACGACCGCGATACCGATCCACATCCAGGGGAAAGGTCTCGCAGGCGCTGCCGCAGCGATCATCATAACTTGCGTCACAGGAGCACCTCCTTTATTGAATTTTCATGGTACGGATATGTGAATTGCTATAGATAACAACACATTCGATTTATTTTAACGAAAAAGCAAAGGACTGTCAAGGGAAACTTTTCCCGTGACAGTCCTTTTGTATGGGTTGTCTCTGTGATTTTTCCTGATCAGGGGAGAATTACAGCTTCACTCTGCAGAAGTTTTTCTTGCCTCTCTTCAGAAGAACGCCGTCGCCGGCAAGCCTGTCGGCAGTCAGCACCGCCTTGACGTCGCTTATCTTCTCGCCGTCCGCGGATACGCCGCCCTGTTCAATGGCGCGTCTTCCCTCGGAGCGGGTCGGCACCAGTCCTGCCTTGACCAGCAGGCTGATCACGTCCGCCGCGCCGTTTACCAGTTCTTCCTCTTTCAGCACGCAGGTGGGAACATCCGCCGCGGCGCCGCCGGCAAAGAGCGCGCGGGAAGCGGCTTTTGCTTTTTCTGCTTCTTCCTCGCCGTGCACGTCACGGGTCAGCTCATAAGCCAGGATCTCTTTGGCTTCGTTCAGCTTGCTGCCTTCCCATTTATCCATCTCCTCGATCTGTTCGAGCGGCAGGAAGGTCAGCATACGGATGCACTTCATCACGTCCGCATCGCCCACGTTGCGCCAGTACTGATAGAATTCATAAGGCGTGGTCTTGTTTGAATCGAGCCACACGGCGTTGCCGGCCGTCTTGCCCATCTTGTTGCCGTTCGAGTCGGTCAGCAGCGTGATAGTCATAGCGTGCGCGTCCTTGCCGAGCTTGCGACGGATCAGTTCCGTGCCGCCCAGCATGTTGCTCCACTGGTCATCCCCGCCGAACTCCATATTGCAGCCGTAGTTCTGGAAGAGATAATAGAAATCGTAGCTCTGCATGATCATATAGTTGAATTCCAGGAAGGACAGGCCTTTTTCCATGCGCTGCTTATAGCATTCCGCGCGCAG